>NZ_JBDNJQ010000013.1:0-86794 GCF_051172895.1 Nostoc sp. CALU 1950
TTAACATATTTTGGGCTGTTTT
This sequence comes from Nostoc sp. CALU 1950, assembly GCF_051172895.1. Lineage (NCBI taxonomy): Bacteria > Bacillati > Cyanobacteriota > Cyanophyceae > Nostocales > Nostocaceae > Nostoc > Nostoc sp. CALU 1950. The sequence continues at coordinate 23 of NZ_JBDNJQ010000013.1, forward strand.
TATCGGATTTTTCTTAACATTCAACACTTTTGCCTCAAAATGTAACTAACAATATTTGTATCTAATAAATAAGCCACTTTGTCTATTTTCGCTTTACTGCATCATCGTACATTTTGTTTTGCTCTGGGGTCAAATCATTTAACGTACCAGAAACCGCTTCTAAGACAAGAATCTTATCAATTCTGCGTGTCAGTTCATGCTCGGTTATAGCTCTGATTTCCTCTGGTGATAACTGCCCAAAGAGTTCTACTAACATTTCTATCATTTCCTGTTGGTTTAACTTAACTTGATATAAGCTATTACCTTTAATTAGCTTTTCAACGATTGGTGATATGCGATTACTCACTTCTTGATGATAATTAGCAACTTCTGGCATAATTCCCTCCATTTATCAAATAATTATCTTAATTATAAACAATTTTACTCAGCGAACCTCTGCGTTCCTTTGCGTTAAAAAAAAGGCGGGCCTTTCAGCCCACCCCACAAGATTTTGAGAATATTCTGTTGCTATTAACCCAACAATTGTTTAGCCTTAGCTAACACATTATCAACGCTAAAGCCAAACTTCTCTAAACAAACACCACCTGGAGCCGAAGCACCAAAGCGATCGATACTAACGCAATCGCCTTCAGTACCGACATATTTGTGCCAACCGAAACTGCTAGCAGCCTCTACAGACAAACGCTTGGTGACAGCTTTCGGCAGAACTGACTCTTTATAAGCCGCATCCTGTGCTTCAAACAGTTCCCATGAAGGTAGCGAGACGACACGGACTTTCTTACCTTCGGCTGTGAGTTTTTCGGCTGCGGTGACGGCGAGGCTCAATTCTGAACCAGTTCCAATCAGGATGATATCGGGTGTACCTTGGCTATCCACCACGGTGTATCCACCCTTCGCTACGCCCTCAATTGACGTACCTGCCAAGTTGGGAACGTTTTGACGGGTGAACGCCAACAGAGACGGAGCGTTTTCCTTCGCCTTCTCGATCGCTACTTTATAAGCGCCAGAGGTTTCGTTACCGTCTGCGGGACGGAACACCGTTAAGTTAGGAATAGCTCGCAAGGAAGCCAGAGTTTCAATAGGTTGGTGTGTTGGGCCATCTTCACCTTGTCCAATGGAATCGTGAGTCATCACCCAAATCACGCCAGCTTGGGAAAGGGCGGATAAGCGGATGGCAGCACGCATATAATCTGTGAATATCAAGAAGGTAGCACCGTAAGGGATTAATCCCGAAGTGTGCAGCGCTATACCATTACAGATTGCGCCCATAGCATGTTCCCGCACACCAAAGTGGATGTTGGGGTTTTCGTAGTGCCCTTTTTGGAAGTCGCCCTTGCCCTTGATTTCGGTCAAATTGGAGTGGGTTAAATCAGCCGAACCACCAATCAATTCAGGTAAAACTGCCGCTAGTTTGTTGAGGCAGGTTTCTGAGTGTTTCCGGGTGGGCAATCCTTTGTCTTCTGGGGTGTAGGTAGGTAATACCTTATCCCAACCGTCGGGTAGTTTGCCGCTGATGTAGCGTTCAAATTCAGCCGCTTCTTGGGGATACTTAGCTTTGTAGTCGGCAAATGTTTTGTTCCAGTCGCCTTCGTAGCCTGCACCGCGTTCCACTGCTTTGCGTGCATGGTTGAGGGCGTCTTGTGGGACTACAAAAGGCTCGTGTTCCCAATTCAGTTGTTTACGAGTCAAGGCAATTTCGTCTGCACCCAGAGCCGCGCCGTGAACGCCAGCAGTGTTTTGTTTGTTGGGCGAACCATAACCGATGGTAGTTGTCACCTTAATCATTGATGGTTTATCGGTGACAGCTTTAGCTTCTTCAATTGCTTTGGCGATCGCTTCTAAATCGGTATTCCCGTTCTCAACGTGCAAGACGTGCCAACCGTAAGCTTCAAAGCGCTTGGAAACATCTTCGGTGAATGCCACATCTGTGGAACCGTCGATGGAAATGTGGTTATCGTCGTACAGAGCGATGAGTTTGCCTAATCCCAAGTGTCCTGCAAAAGAACAAGCTTCACCGGAAATTCCTTCCATGTTGCAACCGTCACCTAAAATTACGTAGGTGTAATGGTCAACAATCTTGGTATCGGGTTTATTATATTTAGCGGCAAGGTGTGCTTCGGCGATCGCTAAACCAACTCCATTGGCAATTCCTTGACCCAAGGGGCCAGTTGTGACTTCCACGCCTGGGGTCATGAAGTTTTCGGGGTGTCCAGGGGTTTTGGATTCCCATTGACGGAATTGCTTGATATCTTCGATGGTGACGCTATCGTAGCCTGCCAGGTAGAGTAGGGCGTACTGCAACATCGAGCCATGACCGGCAGACAAGACAAAGCGATCGCGATTAAACCATTTGGGATTCTTGGGATTAAACTTCATAAAGCGATCCCAAAGGACAAAAGCCATCGGAGCAGCGCCCATTGGCAATCCTGGGTGTCCCGATTTTGCTTTTTCTACGGCATCAACAGCCAAGAAGCGGATCGAGTTAATACAAAGTTCTTCGAGGGATTGGGTTGCAACAGCCATAATCTCTTGTTTTTAACGACGGGTTAGCACTCTTCGTAGCTTCTCTTGCTGGGGTTATTTTAGATTCCCCACAGTATCCTCATCATCCCACTCCCGCTTGTCGATGGACAAGCGGGATCTCCTGAGTTTCTGGTGATAAATCAAGCTGATAATTGGGTCATGCTGAACGCTTACTTTATATCGGAATGATATTTCTGATACTTTGGGCATTGGGCATGGGGCATTGGGCATGGGGCATGGGGCATTGGGAATTGGGCAAACGAGCAGAGTCGGATTAAACTACTGAATTCAGAATTCAGAATTCTGCCTTCTGCCTCCTGCCTCCTGCCTCCTGTCTTCTGCCTCCTGACTTCTTTTAAACGTATTTCTTAAAGGCCAGTGTGACATTATGACCGCCAAACCCAAAAGAATTGGATATTGCCACCTCGACTTTTTGAGCGCGGCTAAAGTTAGGCACGTAATCTAAGTCACATTCTGGATCAGGATTTTCCAGATTAATTGTCGGTGGAATTTGGTCATTAGCGATCGCCAGTACTGTTGCCACTGCTTCAATACCTCCAGAACCGCCCAATAAATGACCTGTCATCGATTTGGTGGAGCTAATTGCTACCTTATAGGCATATTCTCCCAAGGCTTTTTTGATTGCTGAGGTTTCAGTTGAATCATTAGCTGGGGTGCTAGTGCCGTGGGCATTAATGTAGCTGATTTGTTCGGGAGCTATTCCCGCATCTTTAAGGGCTAGTTCGATAGCTCTAGCGGCTCCGAATCCACCAGGTACGGGGGAGGTGATATGGTAGGCGTCACAGGTCATCCCATAGCCGATCATCTCGGCATAAATGTGAGCGCCGCGACTCAGGGCGTGTTCCAGTTCTTCTAGAATTAAAATTCCTGAACCTTCACCCAAGACAAATCCGTTGCGATCGCGGTCAAAGGGACGGCAAGCTTTAGTTGGGTCATCATTGCTAAAAGAGAGTGCCTTGCAGGCGGCAAACCCAGCTACCGACAATGGTGTGACAGCTGCCTCCGTACCCCCACAAATCATCGCCTGGGCATATCCCCCTTGAATAAGACGAAAAGCATCTCCAATGGCGTTGGAGCCAGCAGCGCAGGCAGTTACAGGACAGGAGTTTGGCCCTTTAGCACCCGTGTGAATTGCCGTTAATCCTGCGGCCATATTGGCGATCATCATCGGGATCATGAATGGACTACAGCGATCGGGGCCACGGTTGAGGTAGATAGTTTGCTGGTCTTCTAATACCTTAATGCCACCAACGCCAGAACCGATCATGACACCGACCTGTTCTGCATTCAGGTCATTGATCACTAACTCCGCGTTAGCTAGAGCCTGTTTTGCTGCCGCGACCCCAAATTGGGAAAATCGATCCATCCGCTTGGCCTCTTTGCGCTCCAAGTAATCATGTGGATCGAAGTTTTTCACCTCACCAGCAATCCGGCAATCATGGCGAGACGCATCAAAAAATGTGATGTAGTCAATGCCATTGCGTCCACTTAATAATCCATCCCAATATTCTGTTGCTGTGTTACCTATCGGTGTAATCGCGCCAACACCAGTTACAACAACGCGTTTACGTGTATGATCTGTCATGATTCAGTTAAAAATGGCGAAAAAGCAGCAGGCAAAAAATTCGGGGTTAGTGAGTAAGTAGCGTCAGCCAGCGTGGTGTTGGGGGCTTCCACCCCACTTGTTTCTCCTGTTCGGAGACGCTACGCGAATACTTGAGGAAACCCCAATACCGCAGGGCTGCACCATGAGCGACTGGCGTTAGCTACGTTAAAAGCATCACCTCCATGTGACTAGGTGCGGGGAAAAATCTTCCCAATCCCCAATCCCCAATCCCCCATCTCCAATTAAGCTGATGCGGTAACTTTGTTATTGATGTAATCTACTGCGTCTTGAACCGATGTAATCTGTTCGGCAGCTTCGTCGGGAATTTCGATATCAAATTCTTCTTCCAAGGCCATCACCAATTCAACGGTATCCAGGGAATCTGCTCCCAGGTCTTCCATAAACTTGGATTGTGGTGTGACTTTATCAGGGGGGTCAACACTGAGTTGTTCGACGACGATTTTCTTGACCTTTTCAAAAAGTTCCGCTTGGCTCATAAATAAAAGTCCTTAACCACTTGCTACGATCTCCTCTAATGAGGAGACATTGTTTTTAGCATATACATCTTATCGTCAAGCGCGATCACCCGGATACTGCCAAGGATTTTTCTGTTAGAAAACCTTTCTTCTAAAAAGAATTGGCAAGTTTTCTAGCAACACTTAGGCAGTGGAGGTTGCTACGCCATCGCCGACACCGTGTAAATGCTTTGTTTTCCAATTATTGCTAAAATTTTTTACAATGTCTCTATCAGTATTTACAGCCTTGCTAGCAATAAAAATATGTAGCTGCTGCGGCTTTGAACCTAGACGGTTAAAGGGTCGCAAAACATCCAACATTAGAAATTCGGTGCTAACAAGGAATGATAAAACAGTTATTGTTTAGAGCGATCGCTCTAACCCAAACATACTTCTATGCTACCTCAGACACTCAAATACGCTTACTTCCCTGGTTGTGTTGCCCAAGGAGCCTGTCGGGAACTTTACCAGTCAACTCAAGCCCTTACCCAAGCACTAGGTATTGAACTGGTTGAACTTAAAAAAGCTGCTTGCTGCGGTTCTGGCACATTTAAAGAAGATTCCCAACTGCTAGAAGATACAGTCAATGCCAGAAATATTGCTTTAGCAGAAGAATTAAATCTGCCCTTACTTACCCATTGCAGCACTTGTCAAGGTGTTATCGGTCATGTCAACGAACACTTGAAAGAATGTCAGACTTCTAACCCTGTCTACATTGAACAGGTTAATGGCTTGTTGCATAAAGAAGGTTGTTCGCCTTATCGCGGTAGTACTGACGTTAAACATCTTCTCTACGCTTTAGTGACAGATTACGGTTTAGAGGAAATTACCAAACGTGTCACCAGAAAGTTAACTGGATTAAAATGTGCGGCTTTTTATGGCTGTTATCTCCTCCGCGCCCAAAAATCTATGCCTTATGACGATCCGTTCCAACCAGAAGCGATGGAGAATATGTTTCGGGCTGTGGGTGCAACACCAATTTATTACCGAGGTCGGACACAATGTTGTGGTTGGCCGCTTTCTAGTTATGCCACTACCCAATCTTTTAAGATGGCGGGGATGCATATTCAGGACGCTTTAGCATCTGGTGCTGATTGTATAGTTACACCTTGCCCTCTGTGCCACTTAAATTTAGATTCGCGTCAGCCAGAGGTAGAAAAGGTAATTGAACAAAAGCTAGGTTTACCAGTGTTGCATTTACCGCAGTTAATTGCTTTGGCACTTGGGGTTAGTCCAAAAGAATTGGGTTTAGAACGCCACATTGTTTCCACAAAGCCAGTGTTGGAAAAATTAGGATTTTAGGGGAAACAATGTTCACGACTATCAATAATTAGGTGAACACCTACTTATACCGTTTCTTTGTGAAGCTGCATATAATTCACCCCCCGGCTATCGCCGTCCCCCCGATGCCTTGGGGAGACTACAGGGGGGTATTATGATGTGCATCTTCATAGAGAAATAGAAACTAGAAAACAGGGCATCGAACCCTGTTTTCTAGTAATGGATGATAAATTTCACTTGTTGAAGATACCTCAAGTCCCGTAATTTAGGTATTTTGTAGGGTGGACAATAACCACCCAACCCAATTTCTGGTTTCTAGAGTGCGCCTTCATCTGTAGTTTTTGATTTAGCTTTTGCCTTATTGGCACTGCGTTTGAGGGCAGAAAGTCTTGCTTCGTATCTTGACCGTTGGCGCTTACTAGGAGTATTGTCAATCAGGGTTTTTAAGGCGCTACCGAGACTTTTGTAGGCATTGGGGAGGCTATAACCAAAACGAGTTGCCAAAGCGATCGCTTTCTCATCAGCATTGAGCAATTCTTTTAGTTGCTTTTCCCCATTATTCTTTTGGTACAGTCGCCAGCCTGACACGCCACAAAGCGACAAAGCTAACACCAGCAGCAATCCATCTTGTACCCACAATTCGCCTACAGCACCACCTAAACCTATAGCTAGTGCTGCCATTTCCCAACCATCTTTGGGAATTGTGTCATTTTGAACGCGAGCAACTTCATGCCAGAACAGCAGATTACGCTGATCCATTGCGAGGGCATCCCATTTCACCAAGTCAATTTGAATTTCTACCTGGTCTTTACCAATTTCTTCGCAACGAACCAGGGGTGGATTGACCTCAGTTGTGCCTTCAACCGTGACCCAGCTCTGTAATTCTGGCGGTAATAAGCCTTTCAACCGCCGGAGTTCACTCATTTCCGCTTTGGCAGAGGAGGTTGCATAGGATGTCATAATATCCAGCCCCAGAAAATTTCAGTATATAGTGAGGGTATCACTTTGGAGTATAGCTATTTAAGTGATGATCCGTCTCACTCGTTAGGAAAACTTCCTCGCTTTTTCCTCGCCTCCATTGCCTTTTCCAGCAAATCCAACAATCCTGGAGCTTCTTCTTGGATACTGAGTAACAGTCTTTCCCCAAGTTCTATATTCCCCGGATCAAGACCTGTTGCCATCACTTCTTTCAGGCGAGGTATTGCTATACCATCGACAATCTGAATTAACCCACTCAGACAACGGTGAAATTGTCTTTCTGTCAGAATCGAGTCTTCTAGAGGAAACTCAATAATGGCACGGATTTCGCCATCGGATGGGTCATACTCCCATTGCAACATTTTGGTTTCCCAGGAAATGGCAAGCATTGTCTGTAGGATCGCTCCCTTGTGAGGATGGTCTTGAATTCCTGCCAGAACTTGAGGGGCAAATACCCGAAAAAATTTTCCCTCTTCATCCAGCTGGACAACTATTAGGAAATCTTCTAGGTTATCAGCCTCCACACCTGTTATAATCCGGTCTTCTTCATCATCAAAACGGTAGTCCCAACCAAGGTTGTCTAAATAGTTGGCAATCTGTTCGAGGTTAGCTCCCATAAAAGCCTCATAAGGAACGTGGAGCAGTTGTTACCAGACCTAGTTTAACCTGCTAAGGGTAGTTGTTTGGGTTGGTGTGGATACTTCTAATCACATAGAAGTATGCAATTAGGGTAGGGGCATTGGGCATTGGGCATGAAGATAGAAAAAACAGATGATCATTCTGCGCTATGAATGATATTTTATGAAGGATTCTTGCTCATTATTAAAGAAGCGATAATGACTTGTTTTTAAATCTTACGTGGTGAAAGATATAGCACTAACTCACTTAAACTTTAATATTATCTTATGATTTTAATGAATTTACTGCTAGGACAAGCATGGTAGCAGTATTTCAAATCAAACTTGAAAGCTGAAGTCAATTTTAATTAATTTCTATGTAGCATCTGAGGCTTTTGAAAATATAAGTAAAAACGGTTCTTGCGCTTTTAAAAGCGAATAAAAATAGCACATAGACTGGTAAAGTTTTATATTACAAGCAACAAATTGTTTTCACTGAATGATTGTAGTGAGTAATACATTATTTCTGGTCTAGTAATTATGAACTTTATGCGTAAATCAGCTTTGATTCTAGCGATCGCACCTCTAGTTTTTGCGATCGCTGCTTGTGGTGGAGATTCAGGGCAAACAACAAATACACCCAGCACTCCAGGCAGTAGTCCAGCAGCACCAGTAACTCAAAATCGTTGGGATAGCATTAAAAGCCGTGGTCAGTTAACTTGCGGTGTCAGTGGTGAAGTGCCAGGGTTTAGCTTTGTGGGAACTGACGGTAAATACAGCGGCATTGACGTAGATATTTGTCGTGCGATCGCCGCAGCTTTATTCGACAACCCAGATGCAGTAGAATTTCGCAATCTCAATTCCAAAGAGCGGTTTACAGCTTTGCAAACTGGCGAAGTAGACGTTCTCAGCCGCAATACTACCTGGACACTTAGCCGCGATACCTCCGTAGGTCTAGAATTTGCACCTGTAGTCTTTTACGACGGACAAGCCATAATGGTTCGCAAAAATAGCAACATTAAGTCCCTAGCAGACTTGAAAGGTAAAGCTATCTGCGTTCAAACTGGAACTACGACTGAACAGAACTTAGCAGACCAAATGCGGAAAAGGAGCATCACCTACAAACCCGTTGTCTTTGAAGACGTTAACGTTACCTTTGCTACTTATGCTCAAGGTCGTTGCGACGGCATTACGGCTGACCGTTCAGCATTAGTTTCGCGGGGTACAATTTTACCCAAACCAGAAGATAACGTGATTCTCGATGAAGTGATTTCTTCAGAACCCCTTGCACCAGCAGTCGCCAAAGGGGATGCTAGGTGGGGTGATGCTGTCAAGTGGGTGGTTTATTCCCTAGTAAAAGCTGAAGAGTTGGGCATTAATTCCCAGAACGTAGGTCAGTTTGCTGCTAGTAATGACCCAGATATTAAGCGCTTTTTAGGAACCGAAGGCAACCTTGGCGAAGGACTGGGCTTAACAAACGACTTTGCAGCCAGGATAATTAAGCACGTTGGTAACTACGCCGAAGTTTACGATCGCAACCTCGGCCCCAAAACAAAACTTAATCTAGCTCGCGGTCAAAATCAACTCTGGAGCAAAGGCGGACTACTTTATTCTCCACCATTCCGGTAGAAGAGATTAGGGAGATGAGGAGAATAACTCATGCCAAATGACCAATGACAAATGACAAATGACAAACTCAAAACCGCTTATATGGCGTGATGTCCGCTTTTGGAGGATTGCCTTGCAATTAGTTGCCGTATTTTTAGCAGCAATTGTAGTAGTAATCCTGTGGGGCAATCTTCAGCGCAATTTGCAGCAATTGGGTATTCAGTTTGGATTTGATTTTCTTAAGCAACAAGCATCTTTTGACATTGGCGAGGCGCTGATTAACTATAAACCCACTGACACCTACAGTCATGCTTTGTGGGTGGGGTTAATTAACTCCTTGCGGGTGGCGGTTGCAGGAATTTTTCTCACAACAATTGTAGGGGTAGGTGCTGGGATTGCCCGACTTTCTGACAACTGGCTAGTGCGGAATATCACGATGGTTTACGTGGAGATTTTCCGTAATACGCCCTTACTGCTGCAATTGCTGTTTTGGTACTTTGCTGTTTTTCTTAGTTTTCCCAAAACAGAAAATAAGATATCCCTTTGGGGTTTTATTGGCGTTAGTCAAAATGGCTTAGAACTCCCTTGGTTTACCTTATCCCCAGAGTTTTCAGCTTTATTATTGGGATTAACTTTTTACACAGGTGCGTTTATTGCTGAGATTGTCCGAGGTGGGATTCAATCAGTACCGAAGGGACAATGGGAAGCAGCGCGATCGCTAGGATTAAAACCAGGGTTAGCAATGCGGTTAGTGATTTTTCCCCAAGCTTTGCGGGTAATCATTCCACCGTTAACGAGTCAGTATCTTAATTTGACCAAAAATACCAGTTTAGCGATCGCGATCGGCTACCCCGATATTTATTTTGTCGCCTCCACCACCTTTAACCTAACGGGGAAAGCCGTAGAAGTGATATTACTGATTATGCTCACCTATCTCACCCTAAGTTTAACCATCTCTGTAGTGATGAATTTATTCAATCGCAGCGTGCAAATTAAAGAGAGATGAGGAAGCAGTTGAACTCGAAAATTGAGTGTCTAAGTTTGAAGTATGAGTCTTTACAAATGACAAATGACAAATGACAAATGACCAATAACAAATTAACTTGGCTACGTAAAAACCTATTTAGTACTTGGTACAACAGCTTGTTAACTGTTGCCTGTTTGGTGTTGCTATTTTGGGCAGTGCGAGGAATTATAACTTGGGCAACTACTCAAGCACAATGGGCAGTAATTCAGGTTAATTTACCTTTATTTTTAGTTGGTAGATTTCCGCAAACGCTATATTGGCGAATTTGGATTGTGCTGGCGATCGCTTCGACTTTAGCCGCCATAACGGTAGGTGTATTCTTTGGTAAGCAACAGTTAACAAAACGTGGAATTGCTTTGTTTGCTTTTATCATCGGAATTTTGTTAGTTGTTTTACCACTAGACTTTACATCCCGCCTTTGGTTACTGTTAATTGCAGTTTTACTATTTGTATGTTTTTGGCTTGGAGGAAAGTTTACTAAGGTAGTAACTCCTTGGCTTTCCCTATTATGGTTATTGTCTTTCCCCATAATTCTTTGGCTAATTGGCGGTGGATTTGGATTGCAGCCAGTATCTACAAATTTGTGGAATGGTTTGCTACTTACCCTCCTGATGGCAGCAGTCAGTATTGTGCTTTCCTTTCCCATTGGGGTTTTACTGGCTTTAGGGCGCACAAGCAATTTACCCGTAGTCCGTTGGTTTTCTATCCTGTATATTGAAATCGTCAGAGGAGTGCCACTGATTGGAATTTTGTTCCTAGCTCAGGTAATGCTGCCATTGTTTTTATCAGCAGATGTGCGTTTAGATCGAGTATTGCGAGCAATTGCCGGATTGGTTTTATTTAGTGCCGCATACATGGCAGAAAACGTGCGTGGTGGACTCCAATCAGTTCCTCGCGGGCAAATTGAAGCTGCAAAAGCGCTAGGATTAAATACAGCCTTAGTAATTTTGTTAATCGTCTTACCTCAAGCCTTACGTACCGTTATTCCTGCAATCGCTGGTCAGTTTATTGGCTTATTTAAAGACACTTCACTATTATCTTTGGTGGGATTAGTAGAACTAACAGGTATTGCCCGTTCAATATTGGCACAACCACAATTTCTTGGACGTTATGCAGAAGTTTATCTATTTATTGGATTTATTTACTGGGTATTTTGTTACTCCATGTCGTTGGCTTCTCGGCGGTTAGAGAGACAGTTGAGTAATTAGTTATTGGTCATTAGTCATTAGTCATTGGTTATTGGTTGTTATCAAAATAATATTGATTATTCGGGCTTTGAATAATATGTCAGATATACAAAAGATAATTGTTGCTGAAGATGTTCATAAGTGGTATGGAAAATTCCACGTTCTTCAGGGTGTCAGCTTGACAGTCAATCGTGGAGAAGTCGTAGTGTTGATGGGGCCATCTGGTTCAGGAAAATCTACCTTTATCCGCACATTTAACGCTTTAGAAGAATATCAACAGGGAAAAATTGAAATCGATGGCATTACCCTCAGCCATGACTTGCGAAATATTGAAACGATTCGCAAAGAAGTGGGAATGGTGTTTCAGCAATTTAATTTATTTCCTCATTTGACAGTGCTGCAAAATATCTCTTTAGCACCAATTTGGGTACGGCAATCGCCAAAGGCAAAAGCTGAAGAATTAGCAATGCAACTCTTAGAAAGAGTGGGAATTTTAGAACAGGCGCAGAAGTATCCAGGACAGTTATCTGGTGGACAACAGCAACGGGTTGCGATCGCTCGTGCTTTAGCCATGCAACCCAAAATCATGCTGTTTGACGAACCCACCTCAGCCTTAGATCCAGAAATGGTACGCGAAGTTTTGGATGTAATGCGAGGTCTAGCCCGTGATGGGATGACAATGGTAGTAGTCACCCACGAAGTTGGATTTGCCCGCGAAGTCGCCGATCGAGTTATTTTAATGGATAGCGGTTCCCTCGTTGAGTCAGCTACCCCTGACGCATTTTTCACCAACCCTAAAGAAGAAAGAACACGCAAGTTTTTGTCACAAATTCTCTAAAACCTCTGCGCTACTTTGCGCTTACCTCTGCGCCCCTCTGCATTTCACTTCTAATTGTTATTTCACTAGGTTGTCAATGTATTATTGAAATGGAAAATCTTAAATCAAGCACCACCATAAATTGGAATTAAACCCGTGTCTGCTAAAGATGCTTTTCATACAGTTGTCAAAACAGCACTTGAGAAAGAAGGGTGGTTAATCACTCATGATCCCTATGCTCTCCAGGCGGGAACACTTGAGCTATATGTTGATTTAGGAGCAGAAAAAGTTATTGCAGCCGAAAAACAAGGACAAAAAATAGCTGTTGAAATTAAAAGTTTTCTAAGTCCATCAAAAATAACAGAACTTTATGCTGCATTAGGGCAATTTATCATTTACCGAATTGCTTTACAAAAACAAGAAGCCAATCGGACTTTATATTTAGCAGTTCCTAGTACTGTTTACAATGAGTTTTTTATACTTCCATTTATTCAATCTGTCATTCAAACTAATCAACTCTGTTTACTAATTTATAATATTGAACAGGAGGCGATCGCCCAATGGCAAAGCTAGACGAATATCGACAGTATATTAAGGATTTGCTTCAACAACACGCGAGTATTGTTTGGGATAATCGCATTCAAGCACAGATAATTTATGATACAGAACACGATCATTATCAATTAGTTTATGTAGGTTGGCGCGAACAAGACCGCATATATGGGCCTGTTCTCCATCTAGATATTATTGACGAGAAAATCTGGATTCAGCAAGATGGGACAGAGGTAGGAATTGCTAATGAATTGGTTGAATTAGGTGTCCCAAAAGAAGATATTGTTTTAGGTTTTCAGTTACCTTCTGTGCGTAAATATACAGACTTTGCTGTTAGTTAGTTGAATTTATTAAAAATAGCGATCGCTCTCTTCTTTTGCTTCGCATCCTCTGGTTAAAAAAGAGCGATCGCCTGAACTAAAACAATATCCCAGCCTTAATAATCTTTATTGCTCATAATGATATTTGCAAGTCCCAATAATCAATCTTCTTCAATTTTATAAGTTTGTGATTCAAAGGCAACTTTTTCATATTCATTTAAATTAACAAAAATTAAATTACCTTTTTCTAAATTTTCTAAAGCTTTCAGTAAATGTTTTTTGTTAGTTTCTGATTTCAGAAGATAGGTAGTTTCGTCTTCTTCAGATGGTGGTTCAACTAGCATAATGACTTGTACGAAATCTTTTGCATTTTTCCCACCCTATTGTAACTGTATCTGAGTGAGATGAATTTGAGCGATCGCTTTTTTGTTGGCGTGGACGGTTCGTTAAAAAGAGCGATCGCTAGTAGACAGAATAGAACTCAAATTGGGAATACTGAGTGAAGCACAGATATTTGCTGTGTATAAGTGGCTTGCTATAAAAGATCAGGCTGCTGATGCTTTACCAACTAGGAATCAGTTTTCATGACTGGCTTAAATTAACTCCGTCTACAGAAGTTAAACCAGAGGGTGCAGAATTAATGTGCATCATTCCATCCAAACCTTTAGAGTTACAGCCTTCCATGTGAACTAAGTACAGGATTAAAAATGAATTAATCAAGGTCAAGAAAGTCTCTGGGAGTAATAATCTGGTTTTGATATTCGGCTAGAGTCTTGAGTGATAAAAGGTCTTGATCTCCTGTGATTAAAAATTCTGCATTGGCATCTTTAGCAAGTTCTAAAAATTTGTTGTCATCTGGATCTCTACAGGTGTTTATTTGAGATTTTATTTCTATAAATTGACTGTACTTTTTAACTATGTCCAAAAAATCTTGTCGGTCTTCATCTGAAATATATTTATCGAACTTAGGTTTATAAATTCGTGTGTTTAATTCTTGATAAGTTTCATCGCTTTGAGCAATTTTGAATTCTTTATAGACTTTATCTAAAGCTTTACGGGCTGTTCCATTAGGACTTAGAGCAGCACTAAGTAAAACATTTGTGTCAATGACAATTAGTTTATGATTCATCGGCGAGTAATTCTTCTAGAGTTTCTTCAGTTAATCCTTTGGCTTGAGCATTTCTGCCGATTCTGTCAAAAACACTAAGTAAATCTTCATCTTTATTATTTGAAGAGGTTTTCTTGATTTCTTGAATAAGTTTTTCTTGTTCTTGTGCGGGAAGTTGTAAGACAAGATTAAGAATTTGCTCGAAGGTTAGGGGGAGTTGATAGGTTTTTTTAGTCATGGTGAGTTCTGAAGTTAGGGAATAGAAAATTGTTAGCTTTTTTAATTAGGTTTGAGCCAGTTTTTTACTTTTAAATCACGATTCCTCTATACCTTGGCGAATTGCATTATCCATATCCTCAAGAGTTTTAGGTTTTCCTTGATATTTTAAACAGCCTGCTACATCATCTAATTTAGTTTCTGGAAAAAGTTTCTTAGGCTTTAAAAGAATTCCATCACCCATATCAATAATAATAAATTCTTGACCTACTTCCCATTGATGAGCTTCCAGTAAAGATTGGGGAATAATTACTTGTCCTTGAGGAGATAATTTTGTAATTTCCATTATATTTAGAAGTAAAAAATATCAGACTAATATAAAAATTTTAGCATTTTTGATTATTCCAATTTCTCCTCTTCCTCTGTGTTCTCCGCGCCTCTGCGGTTCGTAAAAAAAAAGGGCGAACCCTAAAAGTTCGCCCGTAACATAGTATTATGCTGTTGCTAAATCCAAACTTAAATCTAAATCTTGGCTTCTTCTCTCACCAACTTATCCCAACCCAAATCTTTCAAATTATTATTCCGACGCAACGGACGAGTCACCAACTCTAACATGTCACGCGCATTCGTAAAGCCGTGAATTTGAGCAAAAGTGAACTCCACCGACCACTTAGTATTAATACCGCGTGCTTCCAACGGATTAGCGTGAGCCATACCAGTAATGACTAAGTCTGGTTTCAACTCATAAATTCGCTGAAGTTGATTGTAATTATCCGGCTTCTCTACAATCCTTGGCAGAGGTGAATTCATTTCCTGGCAAGTTTTCTCCAGCAATGCCAACTCAGCAGCTTGATAGCGCTTATCCATGTAGGGAATGCCGATTTCGTGAACTGTCATCCCACAACGGATTAAGAATCTGGCTTGGGAAACTTCCAGCAAGTTATCACCCATGAAGAATACAGACTTACCGCGAATCAGTTTCACGTAATCTTCCAAGCCTGCCCAAATTTGTGCTTCCCGTTCATCCAAACCCTTGGGAGTAATACCGAACACTGAGCAGATTTTCTCAATCCAAGCGCGGGTTCCATCGGGGCCAATTGGGAAGGGTGCGCCAATGAGTTTACACTTGCGGCGGCGCATTAAGGTGGTAGCTGTGCGGCTGAGGAAGGGGTTGACACCAGCGACATAATACCCTTCTTCCAATACTGGCAATTCTGTGAAGCGCTTCGCGGGTAGCCAGCCGGAAACTTTGATGCCTTGTTTTTTCAGTTCCAAGGTTAACTGAGTAACTACGGGGTCGGGAAGGGAGCCAAAGAGAACTAAGGGTGGATGATCTACGTACTCAGATTCATCTTGGGCGACATCTTCTTTCTTTTTACCGAAGTTGAGCAATTTTGCGATCGCATTACGTTCACTTTTTTCTGTTTCCGCCACCGGAGACTTATCAGGACAACGGTTAGCCATAGCAGCTAATACGGTGTCTTCTCCTTGGGTGAAGGCGTAATCTAGACCATTTGCCCGCGCTACAACGATGGGAATCCCGATTTCCGATTCCAGTTTCGGTGCCAAACCTTCCAAATCTGTTTTGATAATTTCGGTGGTGCAAGTGCCAATCCAGACAATTACACTAGGATTGCGATCGCGTTTAATCTGCAAGCACAACCGCTTTAACTCTTCATAATCACTCAGTTGTGCCGAAATATCGCCCTCTTCCAACTCTGCCATTGCATAGCGGGGTTCAGCAAAAATCATCACCCCCATCGCATTTTGCAGGAAGTAGCCACAAGTTTTTGTGCCAATCACCAAAAAGAAGCTATCTTCAATTTTTTGGTATAACCACGCCACGCAGCTAATTGGGCAAAAGGTATGGTAATTTCCAGTTTCACATTCAAAGCTTAAAGCTTCTGGTTGTTGAGCGACAGTCATTTTGGTTTTTTCTCCCCTTGATATTTAATGGCAGTTCAACCAATTTCAGATTTTAGATTGACGATTTTGGATTGGTGACTGGGACAACAAAAATATCCTATGCCTGACGACAATTTCCCTATATTCCTAATCCAAAACCCCAAATCTAAAACTTAAAATTGTGAGGAACGGCAATAATTAAGCGTTGGGGAAGAGACGGGCAATTTCTGATTCATCAAAAACGCCTGCTGGCAGTTCTTCCCCCAAAAAATCGTTACTTTCTTCAGCCTTTTGCAAAGCTGTTTCATCACCCCAGACATCTGATAACACGTCTTTAAACGCATTCTCATCTAGTGAACTATCTTCAAGTTCCTCGTCTTCATCCAGCTTTACTTCCATCGCAGCTGTTGAATCGAAGGCAATTTCCCCAAACTCATCTGCTTCTAAACTAGAGGTTTGGAGAGACTCATCTTTTGAGTTGTGTCCGTTGGTCAAGGAAATATCGCCAAAGCTATCTTCGGTTTCCTCCAACTCGCTGATCCCCAAACTTTCATCCTCAGAATCCACCATTGTGAACTCTTGAACTACCGCCACCGCCGCAAAGCCATTTGTATGAGAATGTGTCAATGTTTCATCTTCAGGCTTTTCGTCAATGACAGCTGCTGCTTCTTCTACGTAGCTCTCGACATCTGGGTTGACAACGAAGCGATTACCGAGAGCTAAATCTGGGTCAAAATGCAAATCCAGCACGTCAATTAGGGTATCGGCATCAGGATTAAGTTTGGCAAAGGGGAACATTAACTGCGCTAGCTTTGGCTCTAGGGCGTTAAGAACTCCCAGGATGAGGTAAGAAGGTGGTCGCTTCCCGCCATCAGGGGTGTAAACTGATTCCACTTCCATGTGCAGGGTAATCCAGTCTCGATTATTCTGGAAAAATTGCAACCACTTTTGCTTTATTGAATCCGTAAAGCTGTTAAAGAATGCCATGTTATTGTCCCCCATCCTGAGAACTTGGTGATTTATACAATCATCAAGTCTAGTTCCTCTTCTGAATTAGGAACCTGGGGTTTACCCGGATTTAGATAAAAATCGGACAACAAAGCGAACAACTCCCGATCTGGTGTGTCATTCGGTACAACACCTTCAGGACGCGCTAGAATTTGGTCGGCGATGTTGAGATAGTAGTCGCAAACGTAGTCTAGGGAAGGATCTTGCTCTGCCATCTCAAACAAAGTTTTCCCTTTCACACGGGAAACACGGATATCTTCAATTAAAGGTAAAACTTCCAAAACTGGCATTGGCACAGCTTCTATATATTTTTCAATCAAGTCGCGCTTGGAGGTGCGGTTGCCAATTAACCCAGCTAAACGCAGTGGGTGAGTTCGCGCTTTTTCGCGGACTGAAGCAGCAATCCGATTAGCCGCAAACAACGCATCAAAGCCGTTGTCTGTAACAATCAGGCAGTAATCTGCATAGTTGAGTGGCGCTGCAAAACCACCGCAAACTACGTCACCCAGAACGTCAAAAAGAATTATATCGTACTCATCAAAGGCGTTGAGTTCTTTAAGTAATTTTACGGTTTCGCCCACTACGTAGCCGCCACATCCAGCACCCGCAGGTGGGCCACCAGCTTCTACGCAATCAACACCGCCGTAGCCTTTATAAATCACATCCTCCGGCCAGACATCCTCGTAGTGATAATCCTTTTCTTGGAGGGTGTCGATAATTGTCGGAATCAAAAACCCAGTCAGGGTAAAGGTACTGTCATGTTTGGGGTCGCAACCAATTTGCAGCACTTTCTTGCCACGTTTAGCTAGGGCGACGGATATATTACAGCTAGTTGTGGATTTGCCGATACCACCTTTTCCGTAGACTGCTAGTTTCACTGTTGTTTCCCTCTTATAGCTTTTTGTCAAACTTGTGGCTCAAACATTTGCCTTCACCTTTCCTGAGATGGCGATGCGTGAGGTCTGTGAATTTCATTATTGGGCAAGTTACATAGAAAAGAAAGTGGCTCTTAATTTGTAAAACTGTCTTATCCGATGAATTAAAACTTAATTGTATGTATTTAGGGTTTTATCAATATAAAAGACTTTAATAGCTCTAAAAATAGCTAAAAAAAACTTTTTATTACTTACTTTTATAAAAAGAGTTACAAAATACAAAAAGCTATAATAGTCTTTTTTGAATGCTTTTCATGGAATTAGCTGATGTTTGTACAACGTGTTTTCAGGGCATTGAGGCACAGGGTTAAGGGTAAAGCGAGGTATATGCAGCCCTATGCTGAATAATACTATTGGAATTTGCGTTAGCGTGGCTCACCGTACCACTTCCCTGCGGGACGCTACGCGAACGTGGAAGCAAGCTACGCGTAGCGTCTGTCTGCGACACGCTGCGCGAACGTAGAGAAGGTATCGCAGATAAGTTGCCAGTTTTTAGTCGATAGTCACAACCATTTAATTGCTGCTTGAGAGTAAGTTAGTGTGATTTTGTAAAAAATTATTAATTTACCAGATATTGTCTAAGATTATTCAAATATTTCGGCTGCCACCAGACGGAGGCAGCCCACTTATTGACAAGACTAGGAGCGAGGCAAATCAGGACACCTCATTTTCAACTCCGTGGATTTCCTGTAATGTTTGCCAGCCAGCTTGCCACTGGGAGTTATCTTGTAATAATTTGGCATTTATCCAGAAACGGACTTTAGGATCACAAGCAGAAACCATTTCGGCGTAAACCCACTTAGCCTGATTTTTACGATTTACTACTTGGAAGTGCCGCCAGCCATCAACTTTTTGCTGTGCTGTCCACTTAGAACCAACTAGGTAAGGAAATTTTTGTTTTTTAGTCATTTGTCATTTGTCATTCGTCATTTGTCATTCGTCATTGGGAAAACACTTTCTTTATCTCTAGTCCCCAATCCCCAGTCCCCAGTCCCCAACTAAGATGCCACCAAATCACCGTTACGGGTAAACTTATGGCAATGCAACTCACTATCTTGCTGGACACATAGCGAAAACCATCTTATATGGCTCCAGCAGGTGTTGATGTTGTTGGTAATTTTGCGCTTTTTCTTGGAAAGGCGTTGTCTTACAACTTCATTAGGGCACAGAATTTCTAACGTACCCGTACCATCTTCGTAATTGACGATGCGAAATAGACAGTCTTGCAACATAGCCCGACTGCTGCTGTCGAAGAAGCGCTTAAACCGCTGTAGCTTTTCCCCTTCAGTCATTTGGCTGATGGGTTTTATTTTAAATAACTCTTCATCCTCAAAGTCAAAGTCATCATCTTCAAAGTCGTAGGGGTCAATCATTTTCAGCATCCACTAGGCGACCTGGAATTATGGTAACTCTGTGTGGGGACAGGGAAGGTTTATGTAGATGACTGTGCAACAACTGTTAGATATATCTCAGTGAGATTCTGTAAAGTACACCTGTTGTTGTTTATATAGCCTTTATACTGTAATTAAAGGTCTACTGACCACCTCTTTAGATGCCTATCAGCAGCTATGGCGTTTAATTTACCAAAAATTCCCAACTGGGTAAAAATAGTTATCAGTTTTCTAGCGTCTTTATCGCTTGCAGCTTTTAGTGGTGTTATTGGCAACCAAGCAGATAAAGTTTTTTCAGAAAAGCTATTGCCTTTAATTAACGAGCCACTACCTGTCAAACTATGGGTTTTGGCTTTAGTTCTATTAATTACTCTGTTGCCGCTTTCATTGACTGCAATACACTATCATAAAGCGCATCAAATCGCAATCAAGCTTAACGAACTGGATGAATCTTTGCTATTGCTTCTACCTAAGTTAGATGTAAATCCAAACATTCATGAATCACTCAAGCGGCTCTTAGAGCAATTTATCGAAAAAACACTCAACATCATGCCACTTCTAGATGGGTGTGGTATCGCCATTTATGCACCAGATCCTAGTGATCCAGACTTTTTAACTACTTGGTGTCAATCACAATCACCAAATGAATATGGAAATAAAGTACGTTTCTATATTGGTAAAGACCCTAATCCAAATCGAGGGTGTGCGGGTTGTACTTTCATTGACAAAAAACGACGGGTTGTACACTTATCACGCATAAATAATATGTGGCACGCGGATGATCCGCAATACGTTTTTAGCAAAGATAGAACTGGCCGTATTTTAGATTATGCAACATTGATTACTATACCAATAATCGGAGGTACGGATAGTTTAGGAGTTTTGTGTCTCTACAGTAGAGATGTGACAACTTTTGATTCTAAAGCCACCCAAGAGTTGTTATTTGTAATTGCTAATCGCCTAGCTGGAGTTATGCTAGTAGCGCGTAATTACCAAGTACAACATTCAATTACTAATTAAAACTATAATTTCAGCACATAGATAGATACTATCTAAGTTTAATTAGGTCTTGATCTTTGTTTTGCCGCCAAGGAGATGCCAAAAAACGCCAGAGCTTTGGCATGAGCTTATCTTTACTAGCTAATTCGAGGGTAACTGAACCATAATCTGTACCATATTTACGTTCAGCTTCCTGAAATTGGCTTAGGCTTTTCTTCCCGCGCATATAATCTTTGGATTCTCTCATTAACAGAGATTGGCGTTCTTCGGCTGTTAAACTTCTTATATGAATATCTTTCACCTTTTTCACCACTATTAAATAACGATAGATAATTTTACTGGTTTATATTTAGTTTTTATGCATTTTCTGACAGGAATCTTTTCATGACAGATCGTAGTATTATATATTCATTTTACTCAATTTATCAATAAAACTAGCTGCGACTCCCTAGAAACTCATTATATTCATTGTGCTAGCGCTCTGTTAACAGAAATTTACTGAATATCAGCAATAAGTTAATTTAAATTAAATTTCTGATGATTATGATGCTAGGATGCTCAGGGCGATCGCTTTAATGTGTCTTTAGCCTGGGAAATTTGTTTGTAGACGAACCAAAAGACGGTAGCAAAACCAGCAAGGGCGGTAATACTACTACTCTACAAAGACGTGAAGACCGATCCAGCTAAGAGCTTACCTTTTTTTACAATGTCTTTATGGGAGACTATTTGTCTCTCTGTGCCTTGTGCGCCTAGAGTGGTTTCTCTAAAAGCCTGCCTATATGCAACCTACTAATCCTAATCAATTTACAGAAAAAGCCTGGGAAGCGATCGCCCATACCCCGGATATTGTTAAACAATATCAACAACAGCAGATAGAAAGCGAACACCTGATGAAAGCGCTGCTAGAACAAGATGGTCTAGCAACAGGGATTCTCACTAAGGCGGGTGTTAACCTCCAAAAACTGCGCGATCGCACTGAACAATTTTTTAAACGTCAACCAAAAGTATCTGGTAGCAGCAGTTCTGTCTACTTGGGACGCAGCTTGGATACGCTTTTAGACCGAGCGGATGGGTATCGCAAGGAGTTTCAAGACGAATATATTTCAATTGAACACTTATTGCTGGCTTACGCTAAAGATGACCGCTTTGGCAAAGCTTTATTCCAAGAATTCGGTTTAGACGAAGGCAAGCTAAAAAATATTATTAAACAAATTCGTGGGAGCCAAAAAGTGACCGACCAAAATCCAGAAGGCAAATACGAAGCACTGGAAAAATACGGGCGTGACCTCACCGAAGCTGCACGTAAAGGTCAACTCGATCCAGTGATTGGACGGGATGATGAGATTCGTCGCACTGTCCAAATTCTCTCTCGCCGCACCAAAAATAACCCTGTGCTAATTGGTGAACCGGGTGTTGGTAAAACTGCGATCGCTGAAGGATTAGCACAACGCATTATTGCAGGTGATGTACCCCAATCCCTCAAAGACCGCAAGCTGATCTCTTTAGATATGGGTGCTTTGATTGCGGGGGCAAAATTCCGGGGTGAATTTGAAGAACGCCTGAAAGCAGTATTAAAAGAAGTTACTGAATCTGGCGGCAATATTGTTTTATTTATTGATGAAATTCACACCGTTGTCGGCGCTGGTGCAACCCAAGGCGCGATGGATGCTGGTAACTTGTTAAAACCGATGTTGGCGCGGGGCGAATTACGCTGTATTGGGGCGACAACTCTGGATGAATACCGCAAACATATCGAAAAAGATGCCGCACTAGAAAGACGCTTCCAGCAAGTTTATGTCGATCAGCCCAGTGTAGAAGATAGTATTTCGATTTTGCGCGGGTTGAGAGAACGTTATGAAAACCACCACGGGGTAAAGATTTCTGATAGTGCTTTAGTTGCAGCAGCCGTATTGTCGAGTCGTTATATTAGCGATCGCTTCCTCCCTGATAAAGCCATTGATTTGGTAGACGAAGCCGCCGCGAGATTAAAAATGGAGATAACCTCCAAACCAGAAGAACTCGACGAAATTGATCGCAAGATTCTGCAATTGGAAATGGAGAAGCTATCGCTGCAAAAAGAAAGCGATGCAGCTTCTCGTGAACGTCTAGAAAGACTCGAAAAAGAAATTGCTGATTTCAAAGAAGAACAAAGAACGCTGAATACTCAATGGCAATCTGAAAAAGATATCATTGACAAAATTCAGTCTGTTAAAAAAGAGATTGAACGAGTTAATTTAGAGATTCAGCAAGCAGAACGCGACTACGACCTTAACCGCGCTGCTGAGTTAAAATACGGCAATTTAACCAGTTTGCATCGTCAATTGGAAACAGTAGAATCTGAATTGGCAAGCACTCAAAAAAGCGGTAAATCATTATTACGCGAAGAAGTCACAGAAGCGGATATTGCCGAAATTATTTCTAAATGGACAGGAATTCCCATCAGCAAGTTGGTGGAATCTGAGAAAGATAAACTGCTGCATTTAGAAGATGAACTGCACCACCGCGTGATTGGACAAGAAGAAGCAGTCACAGCTGTAGCGGATGCAATTCAGCGATCGCGGGCTGGACTGGCTGATCCTAATCGTCCCATCGCTAGCTTTATTTTCCTTGGGCCGACAGGTGTCGGTAAAACCGAGTTGGCGAAAGCACTGGCGGCGTTTATGTTCGATAGTGAAGATGCGCTGGTGCGAATCGATATGTCTGAGTACATGGAGAAACACGCCGTCTCCCGCTTAATCGGTGCGCCTCCAGGATATGTGGGTTATGAAGAAGGCGGACAGCTTACAGAAGCGATTCGCCGCCGTCCTTACTCAGTGATTCTCTTCGACGAAATCGAGAAAGCACACCCCGATGTCTTCAATATCTTCTTGCAAATTCTCGATGATGGTCGCGTCACTGATGCCCAAGGTCATAAGGTGGACTTTAAGAACGCTATTATCATCATGACCAGCAACATCGGTTCGCAGTACATTCTTGATGTCGCTGGAGATAATGCCCACTACGACGAAATGCGCCGTCGGGTGATGGAGGCGATGCGAAATAGTTTCCGTCCAGAATTCCTGAACCGGATTGACGAAATCATCATCTTCCACGGTTTAGATAAGAAGGAATTGCGGCAAATTGTACTATTGCAAGTGGAGAGATTGCGCCAAAGATTGAGCGATCGCAAAATATCCCTGAAACTCTCGGATACTGCACTTGACTTTTTAGCAGAAGTAGGGTATGACCCAGTGTATGGGGCGCGTCCACTGAAGCGGGCGATTCAGCGAGAGTTGGAAACTCAAATTGCTAAATCCATCTTGCGCGGTGAATTCAACGACGGCGACACCATCTTTGTAGATGTCCAAAATGAGCGTCTTTCTTTTAGTCGCTTACCTGTCGAGGTATTTACTAGCTAATTGAAGATCATCTCACGCCAAGACGCCAAGTTAAGCAAAAGCCTCTTGGCGTTTTTTTGTGAAACATTCCTGGGGTAGTAAGTAGAGTCGTTGGCATAAGGCAGGAGGAAAGAGAGTTTGAGCCTTGTTTACATTTATCTAGAAAGGCAGAGAGCAGAAAACAGTATTCCTTCTGCCTCCTGCCTTTTGCCCTCTGCCTTCTTCAATTACACAGTTTGGTTTTATTGTGCCGACTTACTTAATTACTTAATTACGAATTACGAATTACCTTAACCCTTACAAATAACTTGTCGCATTTTACGCATATTTGCAGGCAATTCTAAATTCATTGCTTGTTGAATGAAAATTGATGGAATTGGAATCAAAGGGGTAGCTTGGACAGTGTAAGCAAGTATCGTGCCATTACCACAATCTTTGAGTTCTAAATTGGCGTTAAAGTCCTCAAAAGTCCCTTTTTCCATGCGAAATTGAATTTGCTGCCCCAGCACTTCTACAACGTTGAGGTAAATTTCCACTTGAGCTGTGAAAAAGAAGAAGGCTTTTTGTGCTGCTTGATACAGACGTTTGACTTCACCTTTATGTAATACCTCGCTCTGGGTGATATCGGGAAAATATTGTACCCACCGAGGATAATCAGTTAATTGCTGCCAAACGTGCGATCGCACCATCGGCAAATACATCCAGGCAGTCACCGCACCACCACACATCTTGTGCGATCGCGTTTCTACAAAAATTTCACCCTGTACCAGCAACTTTTGCTTGTCTTGATTCCAAGCCATATCTGAACCTGCAATAATTGAGTCTGATATATAAGACGCAGACATAATGATTTAAGTTACTCCTCAACTCATCCACCTAAATGGAGTTGAAATTACAAGCCATAAAACTTGATTTAAATCCAACCCATTAAATTTAGTTCCAGTCTAATCCTTATTTTTTCCGGAAACGGTGATTTTTTGCTAATTATTTCAGTCACTTTACTGTAAAAACTGTATTTCTTCTCACAATTCACACAATTAGTACTTAAGTGAGTTTTATCAAAGTAATACTTGTAGATGAAAAACTGCATTATTAACAGCTAGAATGTCACAAACACGAACTAATATCAAGCACCTTACCCCAACTTTTGGATAGCATATCTCAATTTTTACGTATTATTTCTGTTGAAACTGCAACTTCATCGTAACTTCATATCTAAATTATCAATATCAAATGTAATCTCTGTTGAGTTGAGAGGAAAAGTAAGTGAGTCAATCTTCTTTAAATCGTAGATTAATCCAGATTTTTGGTATCCTTCTCGGCGTTAGCGTCGCCGTCTGGGTACTGAGAGGCTTTGGTATTCTCACCTTTATTCCAGGTGGAATAATTTGGCTATTGCTACTTGGGGCGATCGCAATTGGGATTATCAGTTACGCCCAAAGGACATGGTGGCGTTTTTAACAAGAGAGGACTGCCAAAAGTATTTAATATTGAAGCAATGCCAACAATTTACTAGGGGAAAGGAACATGGCAAAGTATCTATGTACTGTTTGCGGCTATGAATATGACCCAGAAGTAGGCGATCCAGATAGTGAGATAGCACCGGGAACAATGTTTGAAGATATACCAGATGATTGGTCATGCCCCGTTTGCGGTGCCACAAAAGAGGAATTTGAACTAGTTGAAGAGTGAAGATAACGGCTAGCCTAGTAAAGTACGTGCTATTGAGAAATTTTAGAACTTGCTACCGTTACAAATTGTAGTTATTGGGGGTGGGGCTGCGGGATTTTTTGGCGCGATCGCTTGTGCTAAAGCTAATCCTGAAGCCGAAGTTACTTTACTCGAAGCCAGTCGCCAACCTCTAGCGAAAGTGCTAATTTCTGGTGGCGGACGCTGCAACGTAACTCACGCTTGCTTTGATCCGGAGGAATTAGTGCAAAATTACCCCAGAGGTGCAAAAGCTTTGCGGGGTGCTTTGACTCGGTTTGGGCCTCAAGATACAGTAGCTTGGTTTGCTGCTAGTGGAGTCTATCTAAAAACGGAAGCTGATAACCGGATGTTTCCTGTCACCAATACTTCAGAAACCATTGTGGAATGTCTGATTAAATCGGTGGCGAAAGCTGGTATAAAACTCCGTATCGGTACACATGTAACTTCGGTGAAACGAACCGCAGCAGATGGGGGTTTTGATATTCTTCTGAAATCGGGAGAGACGATTAAATGCGATCGCCTACTTTTGGCAACCGGCAGTAGCCTTGCGGGTTATAAAATTGTCCGAGAATTAGGTCATCAAATTGAACCGCCAGTACCCTCGTTATTTACCTTCAATATTGTCGATCAAAAATTGAGGGATTTAGCTGGAGTTAGCGTTAACCCTGCCCAATTGCGGTTATCTGCGGGCGGAAAATCCAAATTACAACAAACTGGGCCATTGCTAATTACCCACTGGGGTTTGAGTGGCCCCGCTGTTTTGAAACTTTCTGCTTGGGGTGCAAGAGTCCTGCACGAAAGCCGCTATCAAGCCACATTATTGATTAATTGGCTACCTGATTTGCAACAAGAACAAGTGCGAGAAAAAGTTTTAGCAGTTAAGGATGAATGGGGAAAGAAAGCGATCGCATTGCATCGCGGCGTTGAGTTACCCCATCGTCTCTGGCAATATATCATTGCCCGTGCAGGCATTACTACAGAAGACCGTTGGGCAGAAATATCTAGTAAAACCTTAAATCAACTGGTGCAAGAACTTACTCAGGGACAATACTTAATCAATGGCAAAGGAGCTTTTAAAGAAGAATTTGTTACCTGTGGCGGCGTCAACCTTAAAGAAGTCAACTTCAAGACAATGGAAAGTAGATTAGTTCCTGGTCTTTATTTTGCCGGAGAAATCTTAGATATTGATGGCGTCACCGGCGGGTTTAACTTCCAAAGTGCTTGGACAACCGGTTATTTAGCAGGAATAGCAATGGCGACTAGCGACTAGTACCGCAAGGCGGAATTAAAAATTAAAAATTAAAAATTAAAAATGAAGACAGCGTAAGGGTTTTGTTGATTGGGAATGGGTGGTTTATTTCCGCCGTGCTGTACTAGTAGTCTGTCAATAAATAATTGATGGATAAATTCCTTGTAGAGACGGCGATTTATCGCGTCTCTCTAACCTGAGCGCCGACTTTCAGCGCTCAGACTTTTCAGCGTGTTAACCTCAATCCATTTACAAAATATCTACGAAGAAGCGATCGCTACTTAACTATATTTACTTATAAAAATTCATACTAATCCTTTCGCATTTCCCACCTTGCCACTCCACATTCACACCAGCCACCCTAGAGAAGGCAAATTTTTCCGGGTGTATTACTTTTTTCATGAAAAATATATGATTACTGATAAAAATACTGCGTCTGAAATTACGTTACACGCTAGCCAGTATATGCTGCATGGTTTTCCAGTACTTGGTATTCCTGATGAGGATCGTGCTGTTAAATACTTCAGTCTCAATCCATTTCTGCCAAATGCCCAGAATCGTTGTCCAATTGAATGTGCCTATTGTGTCTGTCATCAAGACCGTGAATGGCATCATTATCCACAAAACTTTCAGGATGTCTCATCTCCGGTTGACCTGCTTGATATTTTGCTAGACTGCATTTTTGCTACAGAGGAAGGACAAAAAGGTTTTCCGATTTCACTATGCGACTACTCTGATCCCTTTATTCCAGCCCATCGAGAACGTGTACTCTCAATTCTGGATGCACTGATTGACCGCAAAGCCGCCAACATAGTCTACATCACCACCAAAGTCCATCCTGGTCAATCTTTTCTAGAGCGCCTCAAAACAACTCTAGAGCGACCTAATTCACTTCGAGTCACTGTCTTTGTCAGTCTACCACCCTTGAAACCAGGCTATGAGCAAGCCTCTATTCAGAGTCGGGTACAGTTGCTACAAGATTTAGTAAAACTTGGCATTCCGTGTTGTTGGTATCTGCGTCCACTAGTTGAAGAGTGGTTTGATGAAGCTTTAATGTGGCAATTAGCACGCACACTATTACCCCATGTTTCCCGCCACGTTATTCTGTCTGGGCTTGTCATGTCTGAGGAGATTGAAGCGAGTCTGTTAAAACAGAAGTTAATCGTTCCAGAATGGGATTGTACACAACCAGGACGTAAGCAATACTTGTCATTGGAGTTCGAGTCAAAACTGCGCTCAATTCTCAGCACAGTTGCTAGTGAACAAAGTATTTCTCTAGGCCCAGTGATGGGACATCGGCTGTGCGGTACTAACGGCAATCATGCCTATGGCTGCTTGATTTGCGCCAAACAAAACCGTTATTGCCAACTTTTTCAACTTCATCACTATGGTGAAACGATCGCAGCCGAAGATAATCAACGCCTCAAGACACTACTGATAGGCTCATCTTTACAACCAGAGCCATCAAAAGAAGAATGTCGGTAAAGTATTCCAACCTGAAGCGAAGTTAGGAAAAATCTGATTAGCTTACTGCTACGCACCTACAAAATTATTGTATTGGAACATAAAGAGGGAAAATTATTTTGCCATCGTAGATCAATTTTGAACACACCCAACAATGAAATTCAGCGAAATCCTCCGTCAATTTGGTGACGCGGCCACCAATAATAGCCTGACTAGCAACCCAGACCAAGACCCAGAAATTACAGGGGTAGCAGCCATTGATGAAGCTAGCATCGGTACTCTCTGTTACGTAGAAGGTGCAAAATTTAAATCTTTTGTCGGCAATACCAATGCTAGTGCTTTAATTTTGCCCCAAGATGAAAAATTACAGGCGCTTGCACAAGAGAGGGGTATTGTTTGGCTAGCAACCCCAGATCCGCGATTATTGTTTGCCAAAGCGATCGCACTTTTTTACCAACCATATCGCCCTACCCCAGAAATTCATCCCACGGCTGTGATTCACTCCACCGCAAAAGTTGGTAGTGATGTTTATATTGGCCCCCATGCTGTGATTCAACAAGGGGTAGAAATTGGCAATGGCGCAATCATTCATCCCAATGTAGTGATTTATCCAGATGTCAAAATAGGCGATCGCACCACCTTACACGCCAACTGTACCATCCACGAACGCACCCGCATCGGTGCAGATTGCGTCATTCACAGTGGTGCTGTCATTGGTGCAGAAGGCTTTGGTTTTGTTCCTACCCGTGCTGGTTGGTTCAAAATGGAACAATCAGGCTGTACAGTCTTAGAAGATGGCGTGGAAGTTGGCTGTAACACTGGCATTGACCGCCCAGCAGTCGGAGAAACACGAGTAGGACGCAATACAGTGATTGATAACTTAGTCCAAATAGGTCACGGTTGCCAAATTGGTTCTGGCTGTGCGATCGCAGGTCAAGTTGGCATGGCGGGAGGGGTTAAACTAGGAAATCGCGTTATTTTGGCTGGACAAACAGGAATAGTCAATCAAGTGAAGATGGGAGATGGGTCGATGACATCTGCTCAAACTGGAATTCACAACGATGTTGCACCAGGAGAAATTGTCTGCGGAACTCCAGCCCTTCCTTACAAACTATATCTCAAGGTATCTGCTGTTTATGGTCGCCTGCCAGATATGTATCAATCGCTAAAACAGTTGCAACGTAAATTCAAAAATAGCAATGATTAAGCTACTGCTGTAATGGATTTAAATCCCTGACTTTTTAATAAGTTGGATATCTGGGTAGCAACTTTATCAAGACTTACGCAAACAATAACCGAAAAGAATGATTTTCAGGTAGGGGCAATTCGTGAATTGCTCCTACAGCATATAGTTTTGCGTAAGTCCTATTTATAAGAATGTTTGTTGAAAACCCCAAATTCAAATTTGGGGGACGGCAGTTGCGATGAGTCGAGAAAGCCGCCCTAACCATTTCATAAAATCTTACTTTTTTCTTGACTACATCTTCATCAAACTCAAATTTGACAGAAATTTTTACAGTTGGTTCAGCATTTTATGCGTCTGGGGTATTACACGCACATGCCTGACAAAGCCCTTCATCAAAGCTTGCCACGTCAAAACTTGATCGCTCGAAGGCACAAGCATAGGTATTGGGGAAAATTGTTCAGATACTGCCAAAGGCGTAACAGGTTGTAAAAATACTGAGATATCTGGACTAACCTCTGCCACCAAGGAAGCTGAACGTTCTAACTCGGCGGGATCTGTGTTTTGAGACACAATTATCTTGACAAAAACATTTAAATATGAGTCATAACATAACTGGAGAAATTTACTATGTTCTTGCCAATGACTTTCGCCGCTAACACTGGGCAATTTGAAATCCATACCTACAGAGTCTAAGTAGGGGAGAATCATTGCTAGTTGTTCTGGGCGATGTCCGCCAGTTTCTAAGTATATAGGTAGACCAGTTATGGCTCGCACTTGAGGTAGAAACTGCGTTAGAAATGAGGCATGAAGAAGTGGTTCGCCTCCAGTTAAGCTAATGCTATCGTGTAGACAAGGTAGATTTTGCTGTTCCACCCATTCGATTAAGATGGGTAATGGGACAGGGTTAGAGTGGATTTCAAAGTCGCGCAATCCAGGCGATCGCTCTATCCGACAAGTTGCAGGTGCATTCCAAGTGTGGGCACTATCACAAAAGTGACAGCGCAAATCACACAAAGCAAAACGAATAAATATCTGACGCGTCCCTACATTCAGTCCTTCCCCTTGAATGGCAGAAAAGACCTCAACCAGGCGTGCGGTAGGTGTAACCGTATTTTTAGCAATCATTTGATGAGAGCAACGCGATCGCGCTGCGTCGGCACAACAGCAAGGATGTTTTTTGGCTTCTTGTTCTATTGTGAATCGTCGCTAGCGATCTCCAATCTCAGCCCCGGTAAATAACAATTAGTCCTTACTACTACTGATTCCAATATTAGGTTAGGTAATTTTGTAGGACAAAATAATGTTTGGCAGATTACATTATACATGGCAACGAAAGTGCAAAGCTTCATGACTAGCCAACCGACAGAGGTCGATTTTCCAGTTAATTCCCTAAACGACACGGCTATAGTGCAGGTGCCCGCGCGGTTGAGCGTGCTGGAGGCTTTAGGGTTTAAGCAAACCTGCCAAGGCTTAATCCAGCCCAATTCATATCCCAAGCAAATCATTATTGATTTTCACCAAACTACTTTTATGGATAGTAGTGGTTTAGGTGCCCTGGTCAGTAATTTTAAATACGCCCAGACCAAAGGGATTACATTAACACTGCGGAATGTGACACCTCAAGTAATGGCAGTCCTAAAACTTACCGGATTGGATCAGGTTTTTCCCTTAGAGCTTGTGGGCGATGAGTCGTTAATCAAACAAGAAGACTTAGCAGATAACCGGAAAACAACTTCCCGTAAAGTAGAGCAGTTACCCACTACTCACCCTTCTGTGGCATCTTGGATGAAACGGTTATTAGACATTGTGGGGTCTGTGGTCGGTTTATTAATTACAGGAGTTTTGTTTATTCCGATTGCGATCGCTATTCAAATTAATGATCCCGGCCCAATTTTCTTTAGTCAAACCCGCTGTGGTTGGATGGGTAAGCGGTTTCAGATTTGGAAATTCCGCTCCATGTGTGTGGATGCAGAAGCGAAGAAATCCCAAGTCAAAAACCAAGTGCAAGGTGCTTTTTTCAAGAATGATAATGATCCGAGAATTACCAAAGTAGGGCGTTTTTTACGGCGAACTAGTCTTGATGAACTGCCACAATTTTGGAACGTCCTCAAAGGACAAATGAGTTTAGTAGGTACTCGACCACCTACACCTGATGAAGTAGAACGCTACGAAGTACCAGAGTGGCAACGTTTAGATGTTAAACCTGGTATGACTGGGGAATGGCAGGTAAATGGACGTTCTACAGTCCGTAGTTTTGAAGATGTAATTCGCCTAGATTTGCAGTATCAAAAAAATTGGAGTTTGGTGTACGATTTAAAGCTAATTTTCAAAACTATAGCTATTCTGTTTAATAGAAACAGTGGTGCTGTTTAGCTAATTACCCTTATTCACAATTTTTTGCTAACTCTCAACTCTCACAATAATTGTTAGATACACCCAAGCCTATATTTAGGCTTGGGTAAATTTTAGGTTTACCTACAGCACCAGGTAAGTATTAGCCAATTTTGGATTTTGGATTGTGAATCATTCAATCCAAAATCTAAAATATGGTAATTCTCTGCGTCAGATTATCCTACTGCCTTCTGAACACCAAGTACTTCAACCGGTTGCACATCTGGCAATAAACGCTTCATGCCTTGCTTAACAAACCCCTGCAAAAAACCAATCTGCTGATTTTGCTGAAATACCTTTTGCAATGTTTGCCGTAAATTCTCCAAATTCAAACCAGTTCCAGAATCTATTGCTATTTCCTGGTGTTGGAAATACTCAACTAGGCTTAACCCTGCTACTCTGGTCAGATAAGCTGCACTTACGCCCTGGACTACGCCACCAGCAACAAAGGTAACGGCATTACTTTTAAGAACAGTACTAATAGCCTTTGTAGAAAGTTCAACTAAACCCAGTTTCAGCATTAAACTTCCCATTGCTCTAGCTACGGTTTGTGCTTGTTCAAGGGAAAATTTCTGCTGATAGATATTACCCAAATCCATTACCATTTGAGCATTAATTGCCGCAGTCGCCAGAATATCAAGGGCTGGGACTGGGTTAGCAAAGGCAGCAGCAGCAGCTATCCATTGATATTGTTCAATAATTGGAGTGGCGCGATCGCGTCTGGTTCCATTCAGCCAGTTTTTCGCCTCAGCTTTCAACAACCCAGCTTTTCTCATGGTAGTAACCCAAACCAGGCGTTGTCCTTGCTGTACCAAAGCTTCACCCAACTGCTGCGTCAACTGCTGGATATCTGCTGCTGGTTGTTCCATCCACTCTTGCACAGAACCATCAGCCTCATGCTTTCGGACTTTGATGGCAATGGGAGAGGCCGCGGTTGCAACTACATTTCCCTGCATCCGCTGTTTTAATGACAGCAAGATGTTGGCGCTTTCATCGGTTAAATACTGATCTTGCTTGTTGAAAACCAGGATTGTGGATTGATTTGCTGCTTTTAGCTGCTGTAAGGTTTGAAATTCTGAATCTGTCAAATCACCGTTTGTCAGGAATAAAACAAAATCTGATTTTGCTACTTCTGCCAAAATAGCCGCATCTGAATTTTCACCGACTTCTCTAAATAAAGGTGCTGTCTCTTCTAAAGACACAAAATTTTGTGTTTCTAGATTTTGCTTTAGCACGTGAATTAAAGTGCTTTTACCCACGGATTTCCCGCCAGTCACAGCCACTTTAATTTTTTGCCTGTCTAATTCCAACAACAATTGGGCAACTTGTTCTCGCAGTGTTTGTAAGGCCGGATGGTTTTCTGATTCTTGTGCCAGTTGGTTAATTACAGTCTCAGTCTTAGCGATCGCACTTTCCACAGTCGTCCGATCCACCACCATACCATCTAGCTGCTCTAAACTGTGTTTCGGGCGATTTTTTTGGAATAACCACAAACCACCGCCTACAGCTAAGGCACTTAATAAACCAAACTCACCCACCTGCACTATAGAATCGTGCCAACTGTCCAACATCCACAGAGAAAAGGACAATCCCAATCCTCCCACTAAAATTGGTCGCTGCAACTTCACAACCATGATTCTCCGCGCCTTTTAGATGGCTATTTCTTCCAGAATAGATCAAAAACCTGCTTTTTCAAGTTCAACAGCCGAACAGACACAACTTTCTTGACTTAGAGATTTTGCTGAAATTAACTCCCAAGCATTCCTATATTGTGCAGAACGCGGTTTACGCTGTCTTTTCTCAGCTTCAACAAGGTGTATTTCGCTACCGTAGCCAATGAATATGTCTATTGGGAAGATATAAAACAGGTCAAGATTTTCTATATAAACTAAAGCAAAATTAAAGTCTGCTGGAGTATACGCTTCTCGAAGCATTTGTCGCCGATTGGTTTTAGTGCGGCGATTATCTACAACATAATTGCCAGAAGGTTCATCAAACCAAGCAGATTTGACTTGAATTTTAACTAGAGTTCCCTCAAGATCAAATACTAAATCATAAGGTAGTCTATCACCAACAGGTTTCAAAACTCCCCAACCACGCTTTAAGGCATGAATAACAGCAGCTTGTTCAGCTATGTCTCCTCTAAGCTTTGTGTCCATCTGCAAAATAAAAATAATTAAATAAAATAAAACCCCAGAATCACTTAAGATTCCGGGGTTTTACTTTAATTTGGTGGCGGGAAGTGGATTTGAACCACTGACCTTCGGGTTATGCTTACCAACTACAACTTTCGTTGCCCAGATGTACTGGTTTGTGGTCTGGACTGTCCCTTCACCCTCGTCATTATCGTTAGGGTGTCTGCCTTCCAGTCTCTACACCTTCTCCATTTCTGGAGCTTGGTTCGGGATTACCGCGCTATTGGCTTCCCCGAGTTTGACAGATAAACGCACATAAGTTTCTTTATGTGCCGCCCATAGCAATATTAACTAATAAGCGTCTAGTTAACTTTGCCCGTTGAGCCCGACGAGCTACCAGGCTGCTCTATCCCGCGTTGCTCTCGACTTATTTATAATAACCTATAGTCAAGAGTTTGGCAACTACAAAAATGATAATTCTCCAATTACTTCTAAACGCTTGTATTTTCCCAAGGTGACAAACTTCTCTGAGAGGCTTTGTGCGGCGCTGGGACTAATCCAACCCATTTGTTGGAGTAAGTGAATAGCAACGGCGTGTTTTGCCCGTTTTGCCCCATCCATGACTTTAATTGCCAATCCCATGCCTTCACCGAGTCTACCAATGCACTGCACTCCTTCGGCTCCAGCTTTACTGACTAGTTCCCCTGGAGTTAAGCGCATCAGTTCCGTATCAAATTCTCCATCTCCTGATACCATCGCGGGGTGATGAGTCATAGCACGGACAATGCGCTCCATATCCAAGTTAGTACTAGAGGCTAACAGTGCATATAAAGATGCCATGTGACCGAGTTGCATCAGATAAGTTGGTGCACCACAGTCATCATGAGCGCTGATAAACTCTTCCGCTGGCATTCGCAGCAATTCTGCTACTTTGCCCAAAATCAACTGCTGTATTGGGTGCTTGCGATCCAAATAGTTATTCAAGGGCCAACGGCGTTGCTGACAAACAGCTAACATCCCTGCGTGTTTTCCAGAGCAATTGTATTCTAAAGGACTCCGCTTACCTTCAGGAATTGGACACTGGAGTATAGTCGGGTCAAGATCGGCCCGCCAAAGAATGTTAAATACCTGTCGGACTTGATCTATTCTGCCTTTATGGGAACTTGTAATAATTGCTAAGTCGCGATCGCTGAGTTGATAGCGTTCCAGTGTACCTGTAGTGGTGACAGCTAGTGCCTGAAACGGTTTGAGGGCTGAACGGATAAATGCAGCAGTTTCAGAATTTCCAGCAACGGTTAAAACCCGTCCTCGTTCGTCGCAGACAACAGCTTGGACTATATGCCTGGATTCAATAATACCTTCCCGCAGCAACCGGACTTCCAGTGCTGTGGCTTGAGTTCGTTTTCCCATTGTCATGGGTTTATATTTATCACCTTTATTTAATTAATTAGTCATTGGTCATTGGTCATTAGTCCTTAGCTAATGACTAATGACCAATGACTTTTTAAAACAAATGCCAAACTATAGTACCAATAACGTACATTCCCGCCAAGCCAGCAAAGGTAAATTGTAACCGCCGCAGAATGGGTTTGATTTCGTATGCAACAATTAAGCGATCGCGGTTGAGGACTTCTTGTGGTTTTGTCCAAGTTTGACCGTCGTACCAGCCGGACTCTTCATAAAAGACTGTGGGACTACAAAGGCGATCGCACACGTAGAACCAGCCTAAGTACAACCTTACCAGTATAAGCACTAACCCGACACTCGCTCCTGCTGCACCACAGAGAATAAAATGTGCAATATACTTGTGAGGTGCAAAACTTGCCGCAGCTATCGGCCCTGCAAAAAGCCAAGATAAACCCCAAATCCAAACAAGTTTCGTGATATACTCGCGCCAATCTAAAGTAGTATCACGAAACAGCCAGGAAGTTTTTAACTCTTCGTATTCATTGAGCGGTTGTTGGTCTGTAGGAACTGGGCAATTAGAAACCGAAGACCTAATCATGTTGGTTTACCCTCACCTTCATCAGATTCTGGAAGGGAAATACGCTCTGCATGAATCCAGAACGCTTCTAAATTATAAAACTCCCGTTCTTTGGGCATCATGATGTGAACGATCACATCACCGTAGTCTTGTAGTACCCAACTCCCCTCGACTTTTCCTTCTGTCCTTAAGGGACGGCGTTGCAACTCAGTTTCAACTTTTCCTTCAATTGCTTGAGCGATCGCCCTGACCTGTACTTTAGAATAGCCAGTCATCATCACAAAGTAATCAGCTAGGTAAGACACCTCTGCTACTTTCAGCAATAAAATCTCACCTGCTTTGCGGTCTGATGCCGCAACAGCGATCGTTGCAGCTAATTTTTCACTCGCCTCTTCGGTTTGGCCGTGGCTTATTACCGCACTCTTTGTCAGTGGGACAGATTGCAATGGGAAATTTCCTTGGAAATAATCAGTCATTAAACCTCAGGTGCTTTCTTCCTTTTGAAACAATTGTTTACATTTACTTACAAACAACAAACAATTGATCTGACCAAATGTGTCAATAGGTTTTTTTGAATACTAACAAAAAAATAGGTGTCTATGGGGCTAGTTTGATAATTGACTGTTTCGATGCAGTTGTGGATGGTTATTATGCAGCGATAAATCAACCAATAGCTTTCCAGAAATAATTTCCAGCGAAAATAATCGCAGATTCATCAAACAGCATAATATGTAATGAAAAGCTAGTAATTCGCAGATAAGACCACATCTAGCCTTTAGACTATCTGCTAAAAATTACGACACAACACAGCATACTCATAACTGGTCTACCAAAAGTGCAATTCCCATACGTGTATTGCTAGGTAGTTTTAGATACTTAATTATCCTTGAGCCACGGATTGAATGAAGCGAAGCCGTGGAATTTTTGGTTCAACAATGTACTTGGAAACCAGCTTTTCTATTGCTGTATATTTCCTAATAAAATTTGGCTACCCTCAAAATCTTCTATACCTAGATTTGAGGGCTTGACACTCTCCGATTCTAGCCTTGTGGTAGTTAAATGTAACTTTGCTGCGGAGATTAAACTTCTTGTTTCGTAACTATGCCTGTAGACTGAATTGCTCGACGATCTGCTGTCAATGAGTAACACAAGGATTCATACTGATTTAAAGCTTGCTCAAAAGCATATTGCTCAACGGCATATTGACGACTTTTGTAACCTAGAGTTTTGACTTTTTCGGGGTTTTGGTACAAATCTAAAATTGCCATCGCTAAGGCTTGGGGATCTTCTGGAGGAACTATAATTCCACCACCACTTTGCCTGATGGCTCTTGCTGCCGTACCATTATCGGGGACAGAGGCAACTAAAGCCCCTCCACTGGCAAGTAGCACTTGAATTTTTGACGGCATATTGAAGGATACAACATTTTTCTTTTGCACCACCAAGCCAACATCGGCAGCTGACAACATTTGTGGCAAATCTTTGCGGGGTTGAAATGGCAGTAGCAAAACATTATCTGCGCCGCAGTGTAGACATTCCTGTTGCAATCGCTGTAAACCTTTTGCCTCTCCAACGATGACAAAAACAATATCCGGGATATGGCGCAACACAGAAGCAGCTTTGACGACGCTTTCTAAGCCTTGGGTTAGAGCTATGTTACCGGAATAAAGTACTACAAATTTGCCATTCAGATTATGTGCTGCCCGAAAAGGATTATCTTCTTTAGGCAAAGGGCGGATAAAATTTACATCAACCCAGTTGGGAATTTGTACAATTTTGTCAGCTTCTACGCCCTTACCTCGCAAATTGTCCACAAACCCATCGGCGATGACGCTAATTTTACTAGCAGTCCGGTAGGCAAATTTTTCCAATAATGTAAACAACTGGATAAGTAATTTATTTTTCAGTAGACCGACGTGGACGGCTGCTTCTGGTAATATATCTTGTAGATTTAAGATCACAGGACAAGCACGTAACCATCCTAAAAGAGCAACTGGTACACAGCTTGGCAAGGATGGCGATGTTGAGAGGATTACATCTGGACGCCAACCGATGAGAGCAGGCAAAAAACTAGTGACAACGAAGCTAGCATCTAGTAATACCCGATCTAATAGGTTGGGTTGTGGACGAATCCAAACGTAACTGCGTTGAATTTGAACGCCGTTTTTATATTCGTTGAGATACCACTTGCCCCGATATTCTTGGTAAATTTGACGCTCAGGGTAGTTAGGCATAGCAGTGACTACGCGCACTTCATGCCCACGTTTCACTAGTCCCTCTGCTAATTCAGTCATCAGTGGGGCTATACCAATTGGCTCTGGATAGTAGTTGTAGGAGTAAATTAAAATCCGCATAAAAGTTAGTCCGAAGTACCCCGGTTTTTTATTTAATGACAAATACTTGTCTTAAACATCATTTGGAGCGTGAAAACTCCTATATCTAATTGTGACTCCAGACTCTTTTTCTGTCAGGGATTTTCCTTAAAGATTGAGTAAACTTTGATATTAGCTACTTAGTGGAATTGTGAATTTTTTTTACTATTTAAGCAATCTTCCAATTGTTCGTTTTTGATTGGTACTTACGTAGAAACCCTAAGTGTATTCGGTTTTACTAACCCTAAGACTAAATTGGGATAGTTAGTCTTAATTCTCCCTAGAGGTAAAGACATAACCAATTTTAGTAATATCTGATATTAATAAGATTGTTTTATGATACTAGTCATTCAATGAGCGATCGCCCTTGTATTTTCTCTTTTTTTGCTGGCTCAGGTTTCCTAGATTTAGGTTTTGAAGCCAGCGGTTTTAATATCGTTTATGTCAATGAAATTTTCCCTCCATTCATCGCTGCCTATCGCCATTCACGGGAAGTTCTGAAAATACGATCGCCTGAATATGGATATCATCACGGTGAAGCAGCAGATGTAACAAAACTTATCGCTGGGAAAGAAGCACAACGCCTTCAAGAATTAGTCAAAGATTGCCGCAAATCTCATAAGACAATTGGTTTCATCGGTGGACCTCCCTGTCCTGATTTTTCTATTGGTGGGAAAAATAGAGGACGTTTAGGAGATAATGGCAAGCTTTCTGCTTCTTACGTTGAATTAATTTGCCACAATCTTCCAGATTTCTTTTTGTTTGAGAACGTTAAGGGTTTATGGAAAACAACAAAACACCGTTTATTTTTTGAATCGCTTAAGCAACAATTACAGGAAGCAGGATATATATTAACAGAGCGGTTAATTAATGCTATTGAATATGGTGTACCGCAGGATAGAGAAAGAATTATTCTAATAGGTTTCAAAAATAATTTTCTTAAGGATATAGGGATAAAATTATGTACTGAACAGTTACTAACTGAGAGATGTTTTCCTTGGAAAAATTATATTTTATATCCTCAAGAAAATGTTTTCGCTTACCCTTGGCGTAAGTGTGATCCATTCCAAGAAAATTCCATCATTCCTTGTCCTGATGGCATCCCTCAAGAGTTAACAGTTGAATACTGGTTTAGAAAAAATAATGTGCTTCAGCACCCCAATGCTGAAAACTGTTTTCAACCAAGAGCAGGTATCACAAAATTTGCTGCTATTGATGAAGGAGATGATTCTAAAAAATCTTTCAAGCGTCTGCACAGATGGCGTTACTCTCCGACAGCTTGCTATGGAAATAATGAAGTACATTTGCATCCCTATCAAATCCGGCGAATATCTGTGGCGGAAGCTTTAGCCATACAATCCTTGCCTGAAAATTTTGTACTTCCAGAGAATATGTCGCTCACTAATATGTTTAAAACTATTGGAAATGGTGTTCCATATTTGGCATCGAAGGCGTTAGCTAAAACTATTTTTGACTTCTTAATAACTAAAGAATACCATTCTGAAAATGAAATCAAACAATTGGAGTTACCATTGATTTTTAGTTAAAGCTATAGAACTCAGTAATGTTCAATAGCCGCTGCAACTAACGGCACTAAATCTGCTTTCCTTGTATATGGGTATGTACCATCTACCAGATGAAAAGTCTGTTCTAGTGCCACACTATGAGGTGCAATTGCTGTACTAAATATTCTTCTATCAGCAGGGGTTAGCTCACTGACAACCATGTAGTATTTCCAACTTCGTTGTAATACATAAGCAATAGCTTTAATCATAGCTGCTTCAAATAAAGGCTGATAACGCCTATCTGGACGATTTGAAGTTTTGAGAGAAACTGCTGCTTTAACTTCTTCTATATGTAGTTTTCCCTTCAAAAAATTATAGAGTACTAAACTATCTGGATTTATTGCCTGTTGCTGTAAAAGTGAGTTAATCCTGGGCACAATTACCTCATTTTCAATAACAACTATAATATAATCTGGACTAGGCATAAAAATTTTGTCTTTAAATGGTTGAGTTTTTGATAAAGAATTATTTACATTAGCAAAACTATCTTTGGTAAATAAGTTTAAAAAATTTGAATATGCTTCATCAATTCCTTCTAATTGTAATTTTGAATTAGGCATAGAAAAAGCCGCAATACACATACCAGTTTCTTTATTAAGATCAAAGATAATTTCAGACAATAAGCTAGTTGCTATTAACTCGTTCCATCCTCCTATGGCCTTGTTGAGAGCGCCGACTTGGGGATTCTGTGAGTACTTTTCTCTAAAAGCTTTAATTGTTTCGTTTTTGATCCAGTCTAAAATCTCACTAACCGATAAGTTTTGAGCTAATTTAGTCACTATCTCAGAAGATAAATTTCTGTAGATAGCTCTGCTGTTAATGCGAAATTTGCCATTTGATATTTCTGTAAACCATACCGTGTCATTAAGCATTTTCTTGTTTTTCAGATAAGTAAGGGAAAAATTTTTGGCAAATAAATATTCTTGCCAAGAAGATTTTACCTTCCTAACCTTATTACCACTTAATGTCAACTTAAATACTTATAGTAGTTCCGGGATATCTGTAAAGCTGATATTCAAGGCAACTCAGCAGATTGTTTTCAGGATAAACTCGTAATAAATGTGGTTTAATATATATATATAAGAAATGTTTTAATTTTTTATAAAGTTTAATAATCAATCACTGGCAGAAGACACGATGGCAGCAGACTATCCAGACATTGATATTGCGCCATTTATCGATCACTCTCTGTTAACGTCAACGGCTACTCCAGAGCAGGTTGAGCAATGGTGTGAAGAAGCATACAGATTCAATTTTGCGGCGGTTTGCCTGTTCCCCGCTCATGTCAAGCAAGCAGTTGAACTTCTCCACGGTAAGAACCCGAAAGTCTGTACGGTGATTGGCTTTCCTTCTGGTGCGACAACTTCAGCAGTGAAACTATATGAGGCTCAAGAAGCGGTGGATAGTGGGGCCACTGAGTTGGATGTGGTAATGAATTTGGGCTGGTTGAAAGCTGGCAAAACTGAAGAAGTCCACCGGGAAATTGCCGAAATTTGCGAAGAGACTGGGCAAACGGTCAAGGTAATTTTGGAAACCAACCTGTTGACAGATGCGGAGAAAAAAATAGCTGCTGAAATAGCTATGGAGGCAGGAGCAGCATTCTTAAAAACTAGTACAGGTTGGAATGGTGGTGCAACAGTGGCAGATGTACGACTTTTGCGGGAATTGGCAAAAGAAAGGGTGGGAATTAAAGCTTCGGGTAGTATCCGTACTATCAATCAAGCTCTAGAGTTAATTGTAGCGGGTGCTACTAGATTAGGCACATCTCGCGGTATCGATTTGATCCGCCAGCGCGATAACCTGGGAAAAGGTGAATAGTCATTTGTCCTTTGTCCTTTGTCATTTGTCATTTGTCTTAAAGCTAATGACAAATGACAAAGGACTAATGACTAATAACTACTAATGATTAGTGACTAATGACTAATGACTAATGAGTAGAACCTACAAAGCAACTGGTATTAATCTTAAAACTCAGGCATTGGGAGAATCGGATAAAATAGTCACGATTTTGACACGTGAATTCGGTCTGATTCGAGCAGTGGCTCCAGGGTCACGTAAGCACAACTCCAGCCTGGGCGGTAGGAGTGGGATGTTTGTTGTGAATGAACTATTGATTGCGAAAGGGCGATCGCTTGATAGGATTACTCAAGCACAGACGTTAAAAACTTATCCTGGTTTAGCTAAAGATTTGGGAAAACTGGCTGCCAGTCAATATTTAGCAGAAATAGTTCTGTGTGAAGCTTTGAGCGAACAACCCCAAGAAGAACTTTATGATTTGTTCAATGAACATCTTCATCGCTTAGAGGCGGTGTCTAGTGTAAATCAATTTGGTGTTTTGGCTCATCTAGCTCATGGTGTGTTTCACCTTTTAGCCTTAGCAGGACTGACGCCGCAAGTGCAAATCTGTTGCATATCTGGGCGCCCCATTAAGCCAGATTTTACAAACCCCAACTGGCAGGTAGGATTTAGTATACCTGCGGGTGGAACAGTTTCCTTAGAAGCTAGGGAACGTTTGCTAAGGGAAATGAGGGCAGAGGGGCAGAGGAGCAGGGGAGCAGAGGAGCAGGGGGAGATTAATAACCAATTCCCTGTGCCTCATGCCCCATTCCCAATGCCCAATGCCCAAACAGTTGTTGTGCATCGGCAAGAAATACCTGTGATTTCTTGCCGTCTAGGTGCTATGGAACTGGCTTTGCTTCAACATCTGTCACAACCAGAGATAATGCAAATTGATGGTGCTAGAGATCATGACTGGTTATCTGTTGAGCAGATTTTGCGCCAGTATGCTCAGTATCAATTAGGTCGCCCTATTCGCTCTGCTACCTTGATCGACTCTTATTTTGCTGCCAACCATGATGCAACCGTCTGATTTGGATAAAAAAATCCTACCTTTGTCACCAAGCCTCGCCAAAAAACAGAATAGGGTATCAGATCCTACAGTCAGGAATCACTTGAGTGCCATTCCCAAGTGTACACCTAGTCAAATAGATGGACAAGAAATGTCTCCAAAAGACGTTTCTAAAAACGACCAAAGTTGGACAGCGGAGATCCCAAAAACTGATCTTCCAAGTCAATCAGAAACACAATCTGAAAACAAATTAACCACTGCTGAAGCAGATAGCAATGGCAATCGCAATGGGCAGAATTTGCCAGTAGCGACTGTCTCAGAAAAAGAACCACCGAAATCAGATGGATCTGGTTCAGGTGGAGAAGCTATTGCAGGGAATGTAAAACAGCTAGGATTTTTACCTGTATTGAAAAATCCTAATTTCTTGGCTCTTTGGG
Source organism: Nostoc sp. CALU 1950 (assembly GCF_051172895.1). NCBI lineage: Bacteria > Bacillati > Cyanobacteriota > Cyanophyceae > Nostocales > Nostocaceae > Nostoc > Nostoc sp. CALU 1950. The sequence goes on from NZ_JBDNJQ010000013.1 coordinate 43,355, forward strand.
GTGGTCAAGTTTTCTCTCAACTAGCAGATAAAGTTTATTTAGTCTTGATGATTGCCTTGATTAATACTCAGTTTCAAGGAAGCAATCAGAGTATTAGTGGTTGGGTATCAGTCTTGATGATGTCTTTTACTATTCCAGCTGTTTTGTTTGGTTCCGTTGCTGGCGTGTTTGTCGATCGCTGGTCAAAAAAAGCTGTGCTGGTAGCAACGAATATTTGGCGCGGCATCCTGGTTTTGTCAATTCCCTTTCTGGTGTGGTTGACTCATGATTGGAAACCCATAGGAGTGCTACCCGTGGGTTTTGTAATCATCTTGGGTGTGACTTTTTTAGTTTCGACTTTGACACAGTTTTTTGCCCCGGCAGAACAGGCGGCAATTCCTTTAATCGTAGAAGAACAGCATTTACTCTCGGCTAATTCGCTTTACACAACAACGATGATGGCATCGGTGATTGTTGGGTTTGCCGTTGGAGAACCGTTGTTAGCGATCGCAGATGGACTTTGGCTGCAAATTGGTGGTAGTGGTAGTTTGGGCAAAGAACTTTTAGTAGGTGGCAGTTATGCGATCGCTGGACTAATTTTGTTCCTCCTGGCAACTAAGGAAAAACACCACCACCCCGATACAGAATTCCCTCACGTATTCTCTGACTTGCGGGACGGTTTTGCTTATCTCAAAGCAAATCATCGCGTCCGCAATGCTCTGCTTCAACTGATTATCTTATTTTCTGTCTTTGCAGCATTAACAGTTCTAGCTGTTCGCATGGCAGAAATAATTCCCAATATGAAAGCCTCACAGTTTGGCTTTTTACTAGCAGCTGGCGGTGTTGGCATCGCGGCTGGAGCAACAATTCTCGGTCAATTTGGTCAACGCTTCTCATACACCCAACTAAGTCTATACGGTTGTATGGGCATGGCAGCATCCCTGATTGGTCTATCAATATTTACAACCCAACTATGGCTAGTTTTGTTACTAGTGGCGCTATTGGGTATCTTTGGGGCACTAGTGGGAATTCCTATGCAAACCGCAATCCAAACAGAAACACCTCCAGAAATGCGTGGTAAAGTTTTTGGCTTGCAGAACAATGTAATTAATATTGCCCTTTCCTTACCTTTGGCATTAGCTGGTGTTGCAGAAACCTTTCTGGGATTACAGGTAGTTTTTTTGGGATTAGCTGCGATCGTCTTTTCAGGAGGTATATTAACCTGGTATAACTCACACAAGTAGTTATCAGCTAACAGGAGTTATTATTCATTACCTTGATGTAATTAATAATTTACTTAAAGCTTTTGTGTTCATGGTAAACTATGTCCAGTGAAAATTTATCACATACTTGCCGGATATGAGTCTGACATTAGTCAGAATAAGTTGTTTAAATATCAGAGATTAACAACTTATAAGTAGAATAAATAAAGCCATAAATCCATTGGTTTAATCAGCTTAGAATAAGCTTTTTAAACTAGAGTATTGTGGGAATTTTTAATAAATAAAAACCAGCAAGTATAGCTAGATAAAAGAAAAATCACAAAAATCATACAAGTAATATATTAAACCCGCTTTTCTTACAGCTAAATAAAGAATGCGTATAGCCTGGATTGGAAAAAAATCACCCTTTTGCGGCAATGTCACCTACAGTCGAGAAATTACAAATGCCTTGCTAGATAGGGGACATCAAGTTAGCTTTCTTCACTTTGCCCAGGAAGAGTCTGAACCTGACAATTGGCCAAATCTTCGAGAGGTTTCCCTGCCTTTCATTTACAAGTCACAGGTTTATACAATTCCCACTTTTAAAGCGACCAAACTTTTAACCGATTCACTGCGGGAAATCAAGCCAGATGTAGTCCATGCTTCCTTGACATTATCTCCTCTAGACTTTGTTCTACCAGAAATCTGTGAGGAACTGAGATTGCCCCTAATTGCCACTTTTCACACACCGTTTGCTGGGAAGGGGGCAAAACTGATATCGGGAACACAACTTTTGGCTTATCAGCTCTACGCGCCTTTTTTAGTTAACTATGATCGCGTGATAGTATTTTCCCAAATTCAGCGGGAATTATTGGCACGAATGGGCGTGCGGGAAGAAAATATTGCTGTAATTCCCAACGGTGTTGATACCGCCAAGTATTCTCCAGGATTTTCTCAAGTCAAAGCAGAATTTAAAGCCGAACGCTTATTTGTCTATCAGGGTCGCATAGCCCCAGAGAAAAATGTTGAAGCCCTCCTCCGCGCTTGGAAGCAGTCGGCAATGGCGCCTGGTAGTAAGTTGCTAATTGTTGGCGACGGGCCTTTGAAATCTTCTTTAGAGCCGTTTTATGGTTCAGAGTACGGCATTATCTGGTTAGGATTTGTCGCCGATGAAGACCGACGCATCGAAATTTTGCGGGGCGCAGATGTATTTGTTTTGCCTTCATTGGTAGAGGGTTTATCCCTATCTCTATTAGAAGGAATGTCATGTGGGTTGGCTTGTTTAGCAACAGACGTGGGTGCTGATGGAGAAGTATTGGAAAAGGGCGCAGGTGTAGTTATTAGTACCAAAACAGCGCGATCGCAATTAAGAACCCTTTTGCCAGTATTGCAAGACCATCCAGAGTTAACAACCTTACTGGGGCAAAAAGCCAGACAGCGTGTATTAGACCGCTATACCCTTAGTAAAAATATTACTCTGCTCGAAGAACTTTATAAAGAAGTTTTAGCACAGCGACCTCTACCACTAAGTCGCAGAGCGTAGGGAAAGAGAAGAAGTGCGATCGCACTCTAAATTCTCAGATGGTAATCAATGAGTGCGATCGGGTAAAATACAAATACCTAACTAACGATTATATTACCAGTTTTACAAGGCTATCTAAAGTTAACAAAATGAAGTATCACGCAAGTCAGATAAAGGTGAAAAATATCCCTGACTTAGAGCAGCTAGAAGATGGAAAGTGCTGCTGAACATACGTTTATTGCTTCACAAATCCGTTGCCTGAAGAAAACGTTATTGACCAAATTGCAAATAGTTTGGAGAAGAGATTCACCTTTTCAAAGGAAGTATATGAGATTCCTGAAGATGTTGAAATTTGTGCATCTATTTTCATAAAGCGTTTACAAGATAACGAAGCCAGAGTTCGTGTTTTGACAAATCAACCAGAAGAAGATTGCGTTTACATCTTTGGGACACACACTCTGCCACGCAAAATTGAGGAAAGGTTTGGAATTGTACAGTCTATTCAGGGGTAACAGCGAGAGACTTGGATTACTGACAGACGGTAGGGTATTACTTATCGATCAATTAATCTTTGAATTATCCACTAAAGACCATCCTAAACTGGTTGGCTGTTCATAAACCCGTTTTAGAGTATTTACATCTCTGGCAGAAATAGGCGACGGGTTACGAACTTGAGAAAAGTATAAAGCATCAGTTTGTAGCGGACTATGACCCCAAATTCCCAGTGCATGGCCAAATTCGTGGCGGCTAGCTGCAATGAGATACTCACCTGTTTGACTGGGGCTTAATAAGATGGTGAAGCGGTGGGATAAAACTTTGTTGCTGGTGTATAACTCGTAAGTAGTTTGTGCCGATCGCGCACGGGTTATATTACTACCAGGGGAAATTTGTAGAGGTGGCGCTTTTCGCGCGATCGTAATATCAGCAATTTCTGGCTGTTCGACTATTGTCAAAGGTAAATAAGTAATCCATTCCTGTACACCCTGTAAGACACCGTTAACCCATACTTGAGCTTGTTTTTTGCTGATGGCTCTTGGTGGTTCTACGTAAACTCGAATGGGAAATTGCGACCAGACTAAATAACCTACTTTGGTTGTTGTGACTTGAGAGAAGTAGTCACCACTGCTAGTGCTATCTTGCCACTGTGCGAGTGTGGGCGGTAAGGGATGTGGTTTTGGGGAAGATGATGGAGGGAGAGAGATTATTAAATCTGAGTATGCATAGTTTGGTGTTATTGTAAACCCGTGACTCGACTGGAAATTAGTAAAAACGATTAACAGCCCTGTGCCAAGAAAGAAGGCAAGAGCTGTCATTAACCGTCGTGAAATTAAATTTATTAGGGTGTTAAGTATCGGGTGTTGGGTTCTTTTCCCCATTTACCTATCCTTATTTAGGCAGCCAACCAGCACTTAAAACTACTGTTAAACCAAGAAAAATTACTGTCAAAGCCCAAGTAATTCGGTTTAAAGTGTTTTCTGCACTTTTGGTGCTGCTAAATAGCTGGGCTTGCCCGCCAATCGCTCCAATGCCATCACCTTTGGGGCTATGCAGTAAAACCAAGATAATCAAACCAGTGGCGGAAAATGCCCAAATGCCTTGCACTATATTAGTAGCTGTCATGGTAGGAATCTCTTTTATAAAAAGTTTCAAAAAACAGAAGTCAGGAGTCAGAATTCAGAATTCAAAAGTTAGGAGTTTACTAAAAACTCCTAACTCAGCACTCAGCACGGGCTAAACGCCCCGCTACCGCTAACAGCACTCAGAACTATTTTACAGTCCTACTTGCACTGGGGTGCGAGTGCGTTGTAGCTCATAATCTGCTGTTTTCAGCAGCGATCGCCCTGTCATTTCTGGTGGTTGAGGCAGCTGTAAAATCTCTAGAATCGTGGGGGCGATGTCGGATAGCTTGCCATCGCTTCGCAGTTCGACATTTGTACCATATCCAGGGATTTTGACTTTCTCGCCTTCTACCAATATAAAGGGGACTGGGTTAGTGGTGTGGGCTGTCCAGGGATTACCCCCATCATCTAGCATATACTCAGCGTTGCCATGATCGGCAGTAATAATTGTTGTACCGCCGGCTTTGATAACGCTCTCTAACAAGCGTCCCAAACAGCGATCAACTGTTTCAATTGCTGTAATCGTAGCGTCGATTTGACCAGTATGCCCTACCATATCTGGATTGGCATAGTTAATCACAACTAGGGAATATATACCCTTTTGAATCGCTGCGATCGCTACATCTGTAACTGCTGCTGCTGACATCGCTGGGGCATGATCGTAAGTCGCTACCATTGGGCTGCTTACTAATTCCCGATCTTCTCCAACAAAAGGTTCCTCCAGACCACCATTAAAGAAATAGGTGACATGGGCATATTTTTCTGTTTCGGCGGTGCGAAACTGATTCAGACTGTGATTGGCTATGACTTCTCCCAGAATATTACTGAGATTTTGCGGCTCAAAGGCTACAGCCACGGGTAAGTCTGAATCATACTGCGTAAACGTGACAAAAGACAGTGGTGTGATTTGCTGTCTTTCAAAACCATTAAATGTGGGACTGACCAAAGCCTGAGTCAGTTGTCTGGAGCGATCGGGGCGGAAGTTGAAAAATATCACTCCATCCCCTGGTTCTATTGCACCTGGTGCAATTCGGATGGGGTTGATAAATTCATCTTTTACCCCTTCGGCGTAAGATTCTTGCAAGATTTCCACAGCCGTGCGATTATCACCTGTACCATCTTGGGTCATCACGTCGTAGGCGCGTTTTACTCGATCCCAGCGATGATCGCGATCCATCGCGTAGTAGCGACCGCTGAGGGTGACTATGCGTCCAATGCCTGTGCGGTTTATATAATCTTGCAGCAGTGTGATTGCTTTTACACCGTCAGTAGGGGCGGTGTCACGACCATCGGTGATAGCGTGAATACAAACTTCTGGAATTTGCTGGTTTTTGGCTAAGTCAAGTAGTCCGAATAGATGGGTGATATGCGAATGTACCCCTCCCTCAGAACAAAGCCCGACTAGATGTAGCTTGCTATTCCGAGAACGAACTTCCTGGCAAATTTTGACAAGTGCTGGGTTTAAGGCAATAGAACCGTCTTCGACTGCATCAGAGATGCGTACCAGTTCTTGCGGTACAACTCGCCCAGCACCAATATTCAAATGACCTACTTCCGAGTTGCCCATTTGACCTTCTGGCAACCCTACGGCTTTTCCTGATGTGCGGATGAGAGTGTGCGGGTAAGCTGTCCATAAACTATCCACAATGGGAGTTTTAGCAGCAACAATAGCGTTTCCTCGCTTTTCCTCGCAGTAGCCCCATCCGTCTAAAATGACTAGCACCACAGGAGCAACAGGTGCTTTGGTCATAGTAAAATTGCCCTTTACTTTTTGTAATACCCGAATGATACCACTGCTAAACCACGCCGCAAGTGAATTTTTGCTTATTAATTTCTTTTATGAAAGACTTGCAGTTTTTTGAATAATTTTTTAAACTTTAGCAATTTTTCTGTAATGTCGGCGATCGCTAATAATAAGTGATTACTTAGTAGTAGCCTTTTATCACTACTACTAAGTCCGTATTCAATATCTTATTTCTTTTTGGTAGAAGCTTTTGCAGCTTTTTTAGCAGCTTTTTCAGCAGCGATCGCAGCTAATTTTGCTTGTTCTTTTTCTTCGGCAATTTTCTGGAGATAGTAATGATAGTCTCCTAAGTAAACGCGGAATTCACCATCACGAATTTCGACTATTTTGTTTGCTACTTGAGAAATAAAGTAGCGGTCATGGGAAACTACAATTGCCGTACCATCATAGTTTTTAAGCGCTTCTTCCAGCATTTCTTTCGCCGGAATGTCTAGGTGGTTTGTCGGCTCATCTAGAATTAGTAAGTTCGCGGGACGTAAGAGCATTTTTGCCAACGCCAGACGAGCTTTTTCTCCTCCACTTAATGCCCCAACTGCCTTAAATACAGTATCACCAGTAAATAAGAAGCGTCCCAAAAGCGTGCGAACTTCTTGATTATCCCAGTCTGGAACTTCATCATGGATAGTTTCCATGACAGTTTTCTTCAAGTCCAAAGCTTCAGCTTGATTTTGCTCAAAGTAACCGGGAATAACGTTGTGATCCCCTAATTGAACAATACCTTCTGTTGGTGGTTCCATACCCATGATGACGCGCAGCAGGGTAGATTTCCCAGCACCGTTGGGGCCAAGAAAAGCAATGCGATCGCCTCTTTCAATTAGCAGATTTGCTGATAAAAATAGGATTTTCTCACCATAAAGATGAGTTAAATCTTTAATTTCCACTACTTCGCGTCCACTGCGGGGTGCAGGGGGAAAACGGAAGTGGAGAGTTCTCATACCACCAACGGGTGCTTCAATGCGCTCGATTTTGTCGAGTTGCTTTTCTCGGCTTTTTGCCTGGGTACTGCGGGTAGCACTGGCGCGAAATCTATCAACAAAGGTTTGCTGTTTTTCTAATTCTTTCTGTTGGCGTTCGTAAGCACTCAGTTGTGCTGATTGACTTTCGGCTTTTTGTTCTAAGTATGCCGAGTAGTTACCAAGGTAGGTACTAGAAACGCCACGTTCCGTTTCCACAATTTGGTTGCAGAGGCGGTCAAGGAACTCCCGGTCATGGGAGACTATTACCATAGGGGTAATCAGCCCTCTGAGGTAATTTTCCAACCATTCAATGGTTTCTAAATCTAGGTGGTTAGTCGGTTCATCCAGCAGCAACAAGTCGGGTTTTTGCAGCAGGATTTTCCCTAAACTCATCCGCATTTGCCAACCACCACTGAAGGCACTGACGAGGCGATCGCCATCTTCTAGCCCAAACCCCATCTCTGGTAAAATTTTCCCAATGCGTGCATCTAAGTTGTAACCATCCAAGGCTTCAAATTTGCGCTGCAAGCGATCCAACTTGTCGATCAGTCGATCCAGTTCCTCTGGGTTAGCCGTTTCCATCTCTTGTGGTATGTGCGCCAGAGACAACTGTACTTCGTTGGCTTCTTTGAAGACAGTCCAAAATTCTTCTCTAACGGTGCGGGTGGGGTCTACTTCAAATTCTTGGTTGAGGTAGGCTATATGTAAGCTATTAGGACGGATAATTTCGCCTGCGGTGGGTTCAATTTCCCCAGAAATGATTTTGAGTTGGGTAGATTTTCCAGCACCGTTGACACCGACTAAGCCAATGCGATCGCCTGGTTTAACTTCCCAGTTGATATCTTTGAGAACTTCGCCTGTGGGATAAATTTTACTTATATGTTCTAGTCGCAGCATTAAGTTTCTCTCAGGTAGGGAGTGGGTGGTTGAGGACGAAGTACTAACACCGCCTCTAATATTAACAAAAATTAACTATAAATTCGTCGTGATCAAGTTTGGAAGCCGCAAACCAAATTTGGCTTGAGCCACGGATAAAATTTACCACATCTATCTCAAGGCTGGCTTTGTGTTACTTGTCTAACTTCTTCGACACTGAAATCAAATGCCTCAGCCACTTGTTCCACTGTCACCCCAAATTTCAACAAGGTGGGTATTAATTTTAATTTGGCTATACGCTCCCCTATTTGGATGCCATCATGATAGAGTTTTGCATTTTGAACTTGGTTTATAGTTAAACCTAATCCCTCCGCAACTTGCTCAATAGTTAACGCTAAATCTAATAGACGAGGTACTGATTGCCGTAAACCTTCCAAACGCCCTTCTTCAAATGCTTCTTGATAAATTTTTGTATCTTTGAAACTCATAGTTCCTATGTTGTAGTCCACCAATTCCTCTACTCCTTGATCAGAAGAATCCTACTGCGCGGCTTGTCTGACTTGTTCGACACTCAAATCTAGCGCCTGTGCTACTTGTTCTACAGTCAACCCGGCTGCCAACATTGCTGGTACTGCTCTGAGTTTACCTTGTTCAATGCCTTGAACCCTACCTTGTTCAATGCCTTGAACCTTACCTTGTTCGATGCCTTCAACCTTACCCTGTTCAACACCTTCCTGAAAGGCTTCCTGATAAAATCTGGTTTGCTTTAACTCGCTTAATCCAAACATTTCCTCCATCTCCTCCCTACTCATTGTGGGAAATTTATAAGCCAAAATAGTCTCTATAAATTGTAATAATTGCTGCTGTTTTGGTGGTGAACTTATTTCTGACTTAGTTCTGTCTATCAACTCTCTTGCTTGTGCGATCGCTATATCGTCGGTTGCAATTACTAATTTAGCAGTTGCAATGCCAATTGAAAGCGATGCACCTTCACCTAATTCATCCAAATAAATGCGCCTGACGCGCCCACTTGTGAAAAACTCTCGGTAATGTTTGATATTGCCTGTATCTACATTCCTGTTTGGGTATAAAACCACAGCACCCCAGTCATTTGATGGTTGATTCTGACGGAGGTATAAACATATTTCTGCAATTAGCCGTGAATAAATTTCCCCATCAGCTTGAAATTGCACTTCAACAAAGTAAATTGGGTTCTCGCTTCCTTGTGTAGGCAAAAAAACACCATCGATTCTGAAGGCTGTTTGTTTGATTTCAACTGATGAAAATTGATAAAGGCTAGCTGATTCTGGAGGATTACCAATAAGTTCAAAAAAGATATCAGGAAATTCTTGAAACAGCCGATAAAAAATGATGTCTGTTTTCACAATTTTATATCATTTGAAAATTTTGATTTGCTGTTCATGTGTTACTTGTTTCTTCAGAACCATCTCGCACTTTCAGCAATTGCTCTTTTGCCATCCCTAATATACGTGAAAGTGGCGCTAACAAACTATCATCAAATGCTTCTCCAGCATAAATATTATTCAGTTCTGTGGGAGATAATTTAAAGGTGTCGCAGAATTTAGCAAACTCCTGGTTACTCAAATCAAGCTCTTTTTGCCTATCGCTAAGTAAAACTGCGATCGCTCTAGTTCCATGCTTGGGACGTTCACTAGTTTTTACATATTTTTCCATTAAATAATTGACTTTTCTGGTATCGCCGCCTATTTTTTTAATTAAATCAGTACAAGCCATTTTCAGCGCTTTCTTTAAAACTTCTTCTTCATTTAAAATTTTAATAATTTCACTGGCATATTCTGGTTTAAAAAATCCCACCAAATTCCCTTGATGATAAACTGGTATATAAGGATTATCGGTTTCAAGTTGCCAATCTAAAGGCTCATTGCGTAGCGACATAGCTGCACCCCTAAATATTTTAAGATTGCACCATTTTAAAACCATTTATTCCTTAACTGCCAGTAAAATACCCTATCACTGGCGATTAGAAATCGCAGCTATACAGACAAAACCCACCTCCGTGGGTTTCGACTTGCTGGAGTCCACGCAGACGGACTTAGTTTGTGCAGCCATTACGTATTTCTACCAGAACCTTTAACTCATCCAACATTAGCGATCGCCAGGTTAATCAATGGGATTCTACTATTCACACACCTAGTTTTGTGATTCGTATTCTTCAAAAATTATTACAGCAGCTTCTAGATATCGATCTAATAGACGACGATCGTATATATCAGGTAATACTAATTCGACCGCCCTAGTGGTTTCCATTACTCCACCACGATCTTCTCCATCTTTAAAAGCTGCCATAGAACCCCATAGTCGAGCTATTGCAGTTTGAATTTCTTCCCTTTCAGGCAAATACCATATTTCTTGACTAATTTCATTACACTGTAAAGAAGTTAAAAAATTTGGCTCTGACAAAGCTTGCTGAATATATTTATTAAGCTGGGAGAGTTTGTCCGATTCAATCTCGGATGAATATATTTGTATGCATTCTATTGCCCATTGGATTGCCAAACTATAGTGATATTTTTGTAATTTCAGTGCAATTGGATAAGCCCAAAGTATTTGTTTTTGCTCTATAGTTTGTTTTACATGTTCTATTACTTCTTTCATAGATGTAACTATATCTAACTAACTTGGAGTAAAACTTATAAGTATATAATTTATTTCACTTTATTCTACTTAAGGTGTTTCCAAATAACAAATGAGTGTCATAAAAATGGTAGTAATTATCCTTCCCAGTCTTGACGAGTATCGCACAGAAAATTATCTGCGATCGCATCATCAAATAAATAAGGGCAATGTTCTGGAAAAGTTCGTAATGGTAAGTTAGTTTCTCGAAGCGCCAAATCGACTCCCGCTTCAAAGCCATCTAACAAAGCTTCTTCTATTCGAGACTTTAAGCTAGGGTTCTGCCGCAAATGCCTATTGATGGCGCGGCGCTGTTCTCGAATTGTTAAAAACCAAATGCGACAACGTTGTTCGGGTTGATACTCCCACTTCAAGAGATGACCAAGTAATACACTCAGACGACTCACGAGTTCCCGATACTCCTGTCTCCCCAAAGCTTGAATTTCCTCTTGCAGGTGTTGCCAGTCTAGTTCCATAACTAGCCTCTGTTCTAACGCTTTAGCCTGCTGCTGTGTCCAGCCATAGAAGTCTTGGTCATACAAAAAAGGTTTGTCCATAGAGTTGAACCTTGACAGCAAGAAACCACCAGCTACTTTGATCTGATTTTGCGCTAAATCGCCCTTAAAAAACTTAATTACGAATTACGAATTATTTTAATATTCAACTTGCTTTTGCTTCATCCCCGGATGCTTCAGCCACAGCCGCCAATCTATCTGCGGCAGCTTGGACGATTTGAGCCACTTGGGCTAAAGGCATGTGCTGGATTTGTCTAAGAATCAGACTCAAATCTGAGGTTTCTGGAATTGGCTTGCCATCTATGCAGCTGATTAACTCTTCCATTGTGTAGCCTGCTTTCGATGCGATTCGAGCCAAATTTTCTGTATCTGGAACCTTCACACCTTTTTCCCACATCTGAACAGCAGTAGCAGATACTCCCAAAAGCTTACCAAATGCTCGCTGACTCATTGAACCGCGAGCTAGTTTAATGATTTCAATCAGTTTTTGTTTGCTTTCGATCTTCACTGCTTATATAGCTAGCCAACTTTATTTACAAGTCTACTTTTAATATTACAAGTTTACTTTTATATTGACAGCCTTGTGTTTTAGTACTAAACTATATCTCTGGTTGTAAATCTGCAACTACAGGCATCAAGCTAGTAGAATAACCCATCTATCTTTAACCAACCCAAAAAACTTAGTTTGCTACGGCGCTTGTGCTAGTAGCTAGACTTTGCTGCGAAGAAATAATATCGAAGGTGCATCATGTTTCGCAAGCCACGCAAAATTAACCAATATCGCCGCAAAGGTAAAAACTTTATAGCCACTAATAAAATTAAACCAGAACAGTGGAACATTTCTGACGCAGAAACCAAAGAAGCTTTAAAAGTTAAAGGCTACGATGTTAAGCAAATCAAAAAAATCCACCTTCTGAAGCATCAAGTGTGTATTTCCTACTGGGATGCAAAAGGCAATATATGCAGCAGCTTTTTTAGCTACCGGATTTTTGCACGTTGGCAAGAAGAAGTGGAAAAGCTAATTTATACCTGTGAAACTCTGAAGGAATGGGCAAAGTTAAATTACCTTATGAAGTACGAATTTGCCTATTATCATTATCCCAGTGAAATAGAAGATACACTCCACGCGATATTAGAAAACCACCTGTCTATGTTAAAAGCAACAGTACAACAAGTGGTTTTACAGGATATTTAACAGCAAAAATTAGTTAGCGGCAGAAGTCGCTAACTCCGCCAGACGTTCTTGTTGGTCTAGAGATATACAAGATTGGATAAGTGTCTCTAAATCACCATCCAAAACAGGGGTAAGGGAATAATTCTGACCTAACCGATGATCGGTAGCGCGGTTATCTTTATAATTATACGTGCGAATTTTTTCCGATCGCGATCCAGTACCAACCTGCGATCGCCGCATCGAAGTTACAGCTGCTTGTTGTTCGCCTAACTTGATGTCATACAACTTCGCCCGCAGAATTTGCATGGCCCGTTCTTTGTTTTGTAACTGACTGCGTTCTTCTGTACAGAAAATGCGTATTCCCGTTGGTTTGTGCATCAAGTCAACGGCTGTTTCCACCTTGTTGACGTTTTGTCCACCAGCACCACCAGAACGGGCTGTAGTCATTTCAATATCTTTCGGGTCAATGTGAATTTCCACATCATCCACCTCTGGCATAATCGCCACGGTAGCTGTGGAAGTATGAACCCGTCCCCCAGATTCAGTTGCCGGCACGCGCTGCACACGATGCACTCCAGCTTCAAATTTTAACTGGCTATAAACGTCATTACCTTTAATTTCTAAAATGACCTCTTTCCAGCCACCCATTTCTCCACGAGATTCGCTCACCAGAGAAACTTTCCAACCTTGAGTCTGGGCATAGCGGGTGTACATCTGCATCAAATCGCCAGCCCAAATACTTGCTTCATCGCCACCAGTACCAGCGCGAATTTCCAACATGATATTCTTTTCATCATTCGGGTCGCGTGGTAGCAGCAAGACTTTCAAGCGAGACTCTAAATGTTCTATTTTTTCTTCAAGTTCTTTTACTTCCAGTGATGCCATTTCTTGCAACTCTGGATCACTCGCAGATTCTTTGTAAACCTGACGCGCTCCGATTAAGTCTTCTTGGGCTGTTTTCCAAATTTCATAAGTATCAACTACCTCTTCCAAAGAAGAACGAGACTTAGCAATTTCTTGATACTCATCAGGATTGCTAGCGGTATCGGGGTCGCCAAGACGACGGGTTAATTCATTAAAGGTTTGTTCAACGGATTTTAGTTTGTCCAGTAAGTATGATTCAGCCATGACGATTGCGATCGCTCCTTAAAAAATAACAAATTGGCTCGAGCATATAAATGAAAATCGACCCAGCTGATGCAGGGCCGTCGTTAACAGCAGAGCCAACTCGCTACTTTTTGTCTTGTTCGTCGCCAGATGTTTGAGTGCTGCTCATACCGTACTTGCGGAGGAAGCGCTCTACTCGACCCTCAGTGTCAATAATCTTCTGAGTACCGGTGTAAAATGGGTGATTTCCAGACCAAACATCTACATGCAATTCTGGCTTGGTAGAGCCAATGGTCATAACAACTTGACCATTGCAGTAAACTTTAGCATCTGGATACCACTTGGGGTGAATATCAGCTTTAGCCATTGTTCTTTTTGTGATGAATCTATATAAATTATAACTTTCAGCGTTCAATTGCAGCTAGAAGAAGGAAGAAGGGAACAGGTTAGAGGTAACAGAAAACTATCACCTGTCCCCTGTAACCTATCACCTTCTTCATCAATGCCCAATTCCCTAACGCTTAGAGTACTGAGGTGCTTTCCGGGCTTTATGTAAACCATATTTCTTCCGCTCTTTAGCCCTTGGATCACGAGTCAAGTAACCTTCGGTTTTCAAGGGTGGGCGGTTGTCTGGGTCTAGTTGGCACAAAGCACGAGCAACTCCCAAACGAACAGAATCAGCCTGTCCGGTCAAGCCGCCGCCTTCTGCTTTTACCAAAATGTCATATTCGTTTTCTAATCCCAGAGTTTCCAGGGGTGCTTTAATGACTCCCAGGTAGTTGGGGTTAAATTGGAAATACAAGTTTCCATCTTTACCGTTCACAGTCAGTTGACCTGTGCCTGGAACCAAGCGTACCCGTGCTACTGCGTTCTTACGACGGCCAGTACCCCAGTATACGGCGCGACCGCTATTAGCATCTGCGACTACCATTAATTTTCTTCTCCAGGAATTGTACTAACTTTTAGTTCTTTAGGTTTTTGAGCATCATGAGGATGCGTAGGGCCAGCGTAAACTTTCAGCTTGGTGAACAACTGCTTACCCAGGCTATTTTTAGGTAACATACCTTTAACAGCTTGTTCTAAAATCCGCTCTGGTATGCGGTCTTGCAATTTAGCGAAAGTTTCGGTTTTCATCCCACCGGGACGACCAGAATGTCGGCGGTAAAGCTTTTGAGTACGCTTTTTGCCTGTGACTGCTACTTTTTCGGCATTGATGACGATTACGAAGTCACCTGTATCGAGATGAGGTGTATATTCGGGTTTCTTTTTGCCTCTCAATACCTGAGCGATTTCGCTGGCGAGGCGACCGAGGCGTTTATCGGTGGCATCTACTATGTACCATTCACGCTCAAGGGTTGCTTGAGAAGGAAGGTATGTTTTAACTGTTGTCATTTGTCATTTGTCCTTTGTCATTTTTAATTTGTCATTAGTCATTTGTCTTTTGTCATTTTTAATTTGTCCTTTGTCCTTTGTCAGTTGTCCTTAGTTATTCACTAATGACCAATGACTAATGACTATTGACTATTGACCAATGACTAATGACTCTTGACTAGTGACGAACTTTGGCAAGGTGTCGTACCAAATCTCTTTCGGAAAGGGAAAATCGGGATAGCCGACTCGCAACAAACACAAGCCTTGAGGCGGTGCGGCATATTTCACTTCTTCCCGGCGTTCTTCTTTCCAGAGTTCGGTGAAGCTAGAAAGTGTTCGTTGTCCAGAACCTACTTCTACCAGCATCCCTACCAACAGCCGTACCATGCCATACAAAAATCCATCTGCCTGTATTTCAATATGGAGAAATGGCCCACTGCGACGACACTCTACTGCTTGCACCTCTACCCAGGAATGCGATCGCTTTGAGCCTGCACGGTGAAAAGCAGCTAAGTGATGCTTTCCCAAGAGAGGTTTCAAGGCAGCTTGGATTAAAGATTCATCCAGGGGTGCATAATAATAATGCCAACTGAAGGGTCTTACAAACAAGTTAAGCCGATCTTCAGTATATATTGTGTAGCGATACCGTCGATAGGCTGCGCTAAAGCGAGCGTGCCAACGGTTATCGACACTAGCTGAAGCCCTGATTAATATATCTGGCGGCAGGTAGCTGTTGAGGATTGTTGCCCACTTGTGAGGCGGAATAAAACCTGTTGCTTCAAAATGGGCTACTTGAGCAGCAGCATGAACTCCAGAATCGGTTCGCCCAGCACCATGTAATGTTACATGATGCCCAAGAATAGTAGCGATCGCAATTTCAATCTCTTCTTGGACTGTCCGGTGTTGTTTTTGCCGTTGCCAGCCATGAAAATGAGTGCCTAGGTATTGGATTACCAAGGCTACTCGATGAGTTTGTGTAGGCTGGTGGCTTTCTAACATACAGATTTTGTCCTTTGTCATTTGTCTTTTGTCAGTTGTCCTTTGTTATTCACTAATGACCAATGACTAATGACTCTTGACTAAATGACTTAAACCAATTCAATTATTGCCATTTTTGCATTATCACCCCGACGCGGTACGGTACGCAGGATGCGGGTATAACCGCCCTGGCGATCGCCATATCGAGTTGGAGCTTGCTCAAATAGAGCGTGAACCAGTTGTTTGTCGAAGATATAGCCAAGAGCTTCCCGACGTGCTGACAAGGAGCCATTTTTGGCTAGGGTAATCATTTTTTCCACTTCACTTCTGAGAACTTTCGCTCTAATTAAAGTGGTGGTGATCTTACCATGACGGATCAGCTCGGTGGCGAGCGATCGCAGTAAAGCACGGCGTTGATCGGCTGGTTTACTGAGTTTTTTGACGCGACAACGGTGACGCATAATTATGCACTATGAATTATGAAGGTTTTTCTTAAGGGTGTTTAGAGCCTCTTTCCATTGGCAGGGTGATGCCCAAGCGTCGCTGCAAAGCTTCCACGACTTCTTCTGCTGACTTCTGCCCAAAGTTCTTAATTTCTAAGAGGTCTTCTTGGGTGTAATCCAACAAATCTGCCACAGAGTTAACTTGTGCCCGTTTGAGACAGTTATATGCCCGCACAGAAAGTTGCAACTCTTCGATGGGTATCTGGGCAGTTGGGTCGTCTGGAATCTCCGAACCTGTGTCTGTTGGTTCTAGGGAGATGTCTTTCAACGGGTTGAATAAATCTACCAAGATCGCAGCGGCCGAAGATAGTGCTTCTTGAGGGGAAATACTGCCATTTGTCCAAACTTCCAACAGTAGTCGGTCTTTTGGAATTAAGCCTTCCCCACGAGATTCTTCAACACTGTAGTTGACTTTTCGCACCGGCATAAATATTGAGTCAATTTGGAGAAAATCCAACGATGTGGCTTCCTCACGTCCTCGCTCTACGGTGCGATAGCCTTTGCCTTTTTCGATCCGAAATTCCATTTCCAGCTTTCCACCTTCAGCGATGGTGGCTACATACTGGGTCGGATCGATGACTTCTACTTCACTGGGCAAATCAAAATGCGCCGCAGTGATTGTTGCTGGACCGTTAACGAGTAATCTACCAATCTGAGGCTGTGAGGAATAGTTTTTTAGGATAACTTCCTTCATTTTCATGAGGATTTCCAGCACATCTTCCCGCACGCCCGGAACTGTGGCAAACTCGTGTGAAACGCCTGCAATCCTCACTGCTGTAACTGCCGTACCCTCTAGATTGGATAGTAAAACCCGCCGCAGTGCGTTGCCAACAGTTGTTCCTTGACCACGCTCTAGAGGTTCCAGAACAAATTTACTGTAATGGTTCCGACTTTCGTCAGTATTCGACTCTACACATTCAATTTGAAACTGCGCCACGGATGAGCCTCCCTTTTTCTAAGGTGCTGCTAGCAGACAAGTCAATTGCCTCCCGAATTGAATTTATGTCCTGTAGATTATAGGTATATCAAAACTACTAGTATGAAATTACGGTATAGTTTGACGCCCCTATTGAGCTTGCAGGCGCTGATAATATTTTGGGTATCCTGAAGCTTAACAGCTTTCCCGGCGGGAAAATCTAACACGCTTCTGGTCGCCCAAGTTTTCACCTAATGACAGTTTGCACGTTAGACGCCCAAGCGGTCATTGCTGGCTGTAACTTTTCGTCCGCCCAAGTCTTAGTGTTTAAACTCGACGGCGCTTGGGTGGACGACAACCATTGTGAGGAATCGGGGTAATATCCCGAATCAGGGTAATTTCCAGTCCTGCTCCTTGAAGTGCCCGAATAGCAGTTTCTCTACCTGCTCCTGGCCCACTGACCATTACTTCAATTTGGCGCATTCCTTGATCAATAGCTCGACGGGCTGCACTTTCAGCAGCAGTTTGCGCTGCAAAGGGAGTTCCCTTTTTTGCTCCCTTAAAACCGCTAGAACCAGCACTGGCCCAGGAGATGACATCTCCATTTTGATCGGTAATGGTGACAATGCTATTGTTGAAAGTAGACTGGATGTAGGCCATCCCACTGGGCACATTCCGTTTCTGCTTCTTGCTCCCGGATTTTTTAGTTGGTTGTCTCGCCATACTTGTTTCGTTGGTTTAAGGTAAAACTTGCTCGGATTAGCAAGCGTTGCAAAATTATTTCCCTGGAGCCTTCTTCTTCCCAGCCACTGTCTGCCTTCTTCCTCGACGGGTTCTGGCATTTGTGCGAGTTCTTTGACCTCTGACTGGTAAGCCCATCCGATGACGACGGCCTCTGTAAGTACCAATGTCAACTAAGCGCTTGATGTTCAAAGACTCCAAGCGCCGCAAGTCGCCTTCAACTTGATAGTTGCTTTCTATTTCCCCTCGCAGGGCTGTTACATCAGCATCACTTAAGTCCTTAACGCGGGTGTCTGGGTTCACACCAGTAGCCGCTATAATTTCTTGAGAGCGTGATAACCCAATTCCGTAAATGTAAGTCAGACCGATCTCGACGCGCTTATCGCGTGGAAGGTCTACTCCGGCAATACGTGCCACAATGAACTCTCCCTATTGTTTTCGCAATTACTGTTGGTTAGAAAAACGTGATTAATCGCGTCTTTTCGTTTTAATGATGATATGCGTGTTACAACTCACTCCGTTGGTAAGAGCGTTATCCTTGACGTTGCTTGTGTTTGGGGTTCACACAGATCACCATCACGCGACCACGACGTTTGATCACGTTACACTTTTCACAAATTTTCTTGACTGAGGCTCTAACTTTCATGCCTTTTATTTTTTGACTCCAAATATAAAATTATAGCATTTCTAGGGAAATTAATCCAGTTAAATGACTAGCAAACAGTCAAAAAAATGGTTTTATGGTAAAATTCTCTACATATACTTACTTCTTACGCAAGCGATAGGTGATTCTGCCTTTGGTCAAGTCGTAGGGGGTTAACTCTACCTTGACGCGATCGCCGGGCAAAATCTTGATATAATTTCGGCGAATCTTGCCGGAAATGTGTGCTAGCACGTTAAATCCATTGTCCAAGTCAACGCGAAACATCGCATTGGGCAAGGACTCTGTAACCGTGCCTTCCATTTCAATCAAATCTTGCTTAGACAATTTGTTTTTTCCTCAACTCAACAATTTCGTGTTCAGTTGCAGCGCTTCATCTGCAAAGAAACACATTTTAAGAAATATATCAACAGTTTATTAATATATCTTAGCTAAAATTGATCTTTTTCTTGGTATGGGGTAGTGGGTAGTAGGGAATTCTCTACTCCCCACTACCCTTCTTTTCACGAAGCGATTACCTTTTGTAATTCAGCAGTGACATCTTCTTGGGACTGATTGCCATTGACTGTTAGGAGTTTATGGCGATCGCCATAATAATCAATTAAAGGTGCAGTTTCAGCGCGGTACACTTCTAAACGACGACGAATTACCTCTTCGGTATCATCTTTTCGTCCTCTAGCAAGCAAACGTGCGATGACAATTTCATCTGGTGCATCCAAATTGACTACTCTTTCGCCACCTTGATGTATTGCTTCCAATAACTTCTCCAGAAAAGCTGCTTGGGTCACTTTTCGAGGAAAGCCATCAAGAATCCAACCATTTTTGGCATCTGGTTGACCGAGGCGTTCCTGTACCAAGTCCTGCACTAGCTGGTCGGGTACTAACTCGCCGCTATCAACATAACTTTGAGCCTTAATTCCTAAAGGAGTTTGCTCTTTCATGGCTTGTCTTAATATTTCACCAGTAGAAATATGGGGAATATTCAAGTGTTCAGCCAAGGTTTGAGCTTGTGTTCCTTTACCCGCTCCAGGTGGCCCCAAGAAGATTAATCGCGTCACTATTATTTCACCATTCCTTCATAGCGCTGAGATATGACATAAGTTTGGACTTGTTTGGCTGTCTCAATTGCCACACCAACTAAAATTAACAATGAGGTGGCACCTATTCCCTGGAAAGTTTTCACATTCAAAGCGCTTTCCACTGCGGTGGGAATAATAGCAACAAAGCCCAAAAAGATTGCACCCAAAAAAGTGAGTCGGTTAGAAACGCGTTCGATATACTCGCTAGTTGCCTTGCCAGGACGAATTCCAGGAATACTAGAACCCATTTTCTTCAAGTTCTGCGCCACATCTACTGGGTTGAGAATCAACGAAGAATAGAAGTAGCTGAAGAAAACGATTGAAACCATGTAGACCAAGGCATAGACCCAGGAGCTAGAACCGCCTGGACTCAAATAAGTGTTAACTATATTCGCCAATTCGGCATTTTTAGTAAAATTGGCGATCAGCAATGGCAAGCTGAGGATGGCAGCAGCAAAAATAATTGGCATTACGCCGCCTTGATTTAGCCGCAAGGGCAGATAGCTACGCTGTTCTGCCAAAACTCTCCGACCTACTTGGCGACGAGCCGAAATAATTGGGATGCGGCGCATTCCTTCTTGCACAATCACAATACCAACAATCGTTGCTAGGAAAACTAAGATCAGCACGATCACGCGACCCACTGTTTCCCGACCGCCGACTTGTACCAAGTCGATGGTATCCCCTAAAGCTTTTGGTAATGACGCTACAATATTGACAAAAATCAACAATGATGCACCGTTACCAATACCCCGTTCTGTAATCAGTTCTGATGCCCACATGACGAACATAGAGCCAGCTGTCAGAGCGATCGCAGTTTCAGCTACGAAGATTGGACCTGGGTTTAAGGCAAATTGCTGGAGGAATAATGCCGAAAAAGCTGTACTTTGCAGAATCGCCCAAATTACAGTGACGTAGCGGGTAATTTGCGATATTTTTCGCCGACCTGCTTCGCCTTCATTTTTCTGTAAATTTTCTAAAGATGGAATTGCAGCAGTGAGCAATTGGATGATAATAGACGCATTAATGAAGGGCAAAATTCCTAAAGCAAAGACTCCCAAAGTCGAAAGTCCTCGCCCGGAAAATATATCCAATAAGCCGAATATGGAATTACTACCCGATATGGCTTCGGCAAATCTCGGTCTATCAATCCCTGGGACGGGTAAGAAGATACCCAGGCGAACCAAAATTAAAATACCGACGGTGACAAGCAGCCTACCTCTGAGGCCAGCTGCCTGCGCCATCTGCATAAAAGTTTCTTGAGCCGTTGGGGCTTTATCTCGACTGATCATAGAGTGCTACCTTTATAGTGAACCAAGCACTGGCAGCGAGTTGGCTTGCATTTAAGTGCGCTGTTCCGGCTCACTCATAAGACTTCACAACTACCACCAGCTGCCTCAATTTTGCTACGAGCTGAAACTGTGAAAGCTGCCGCTTGTACCTTGAGCGGAATGCTCAATTCCCCGTTACCTAAAACTTTCAATGGTCCTTTGACAGCAGTCAGAATACCTGCGGCTTTCAATGAGGTCAAAGTTACTTCCGTATTAGCGGGAAGGGAAGCTAGCTTCTCTACATTAATCGTAGTGTAAATCCTCTGATTAACAATCGGAAAGCCCTTCAGCTTAGGTAAGCGGCGGTACAATGGCTGTTGACCACCTTCAAAACCCGGTCTAGTACCACTACCAGAACGAGATTTTTGACCCCGCATACCTAGACCAGCACTGGCACCTTGTCCGGCAGAAATACCTCTAGCTACACGCTTCTTGCGTTTCTTTGAGCCTTTTTGCGGCTTAACATCATGGAGTCTCATAATTTATCAAGTTCTCATTTGTCGTTTGTCATTTGTCGTTTGTCATTTGTCATTTGTCCTTTGTTATTCACTAATGACTAATGACCAATGACTAATGACTAAATTAGATGTAGAGATTTTGAATAGGAATACCGCGATCTTCGGCGACTTCAGAAAGGGTACGCAGTGTAGATAAGGCATTAACTGCGGCTCTAGCATTATTGAGCGGATTGTTTGAGCCTAGTTGCTTGGCTAAAACGTTACGAACTCCTGCTAATTCCAACACAGTTCGCACAGCACCACCCGCAATTACCCCAGTACCAGGTGCGGCTGGACGCATAATCACCTTTGCACCACCACCGACACCATCAATAGGATGGGGGATGGAGTTGGATTTGGTGATTGGGATATCAATGAGGTGTTTTTTGCCGTCGGCTACACCTTTTTTGACAGCACCTATTACATCTGAAGCTTTGCCTACTCCGACTCCAACCTGACCACGTTCGTTACCAACGACAACGATCGCTCGGAAGCTGAGTTTTTTACCACCTTTGACCACTTTACTTACGCGGCGGATTTGGATAACCCGCTCTTGCCAAGTGGTTTCTTCTTTTTTGGCACGCTTTGTTCTACTTTTACGCTCTGTTGCCATAATTTATGCTCTGGTGAACGTCATTTGTCTGTTGTCATTTGTCATTTGTCCTTTGTCATTTGTCCAATAACTAATGACTAATGACTAATGACTTTAGAAATCTAAACCAGCTTCGCGTGCTGCATCAGCTAGTGCCTTGACACGACCATGATATAAGTTACCACCACGGTCAAAGACTACCTTGGTGATACCTTTTTCTAGCGATCGCACTGCGATCAACTTGCCAACTTGTGCCGATGCGTCGCGGTTTGCACCTGACGCTAAACTAGATTTCAAATCTGGTTCTACGGTCGATGCGGACACGATGGTTTGATGCTGAGTATCATCAATTAACTGGGCATAAATATGCTCATTAGAACGAAACACGGCTAAACGCGGACGTTCTGGGGAGCCAATAACTTTGCCACGAACGCGTCGATGACGACGATTTTTTGATTCTCTACGAGTAAGTTTCATTTCTACTTCTTACCACCCTTACCAGTCTTACCAGCTTTCCGTCTGACCACTTCACCGGCATAGCGAATGCCTTTACCTTTATAAGGTTCTGGTGGACGAACAGCACGAATTTTGGCGGCTGTGTTACCTACGATTTCTTTGTCATAGCCACTGACAATGACGTTAGTGGTACCTTCTACAGCAAACTGAATTCCTTCTGGTGGTTCAATTTGCACCTGATGGCTGTAACCCATATTTAAAACTAGGTTACGCCCTTGAAGTTGTGCCCTGTAACCTACACCTTGAATTTCCAAACGGCGCTGAAAACCTTGGGAAACTCCCTCGACCATGTTGGCAACTAAAGTCCGGCTCAAGCCGTGCAGTTGCTTTGAGGTACGAGTTTCATCCCGACGATTTACTTGTAATATTTCTCCCTCTTGGGAGATTGAGACATTAGGTGTGAGAGTGCGAGAAAGTTCTCCTTTCGGGCCTTTCACCACAATTTTCGTACCATCGATCGCCACTTGAACTTTGGCGGGAATAGTAATTGGACGTTTACCAATACGAGACATGACTTTTTGTCCTTTGTTATTTGTCCTTTGCCTTTTGTCCTTTGTCTTTCACTAATGACTAATGACAAATGACTAATGACCAATGACTACCAAACGTAACAAAGCACTTCGCCACCCAAGTTCTGACGCCGCGCTTCGCGGTCAGTCATAATACCACTGGATGTAGAAATAATGGCAATGCCAATGCCGCCTAGTACCCTTGGTAATTCTTTTTTATTGGAGTAAACACGCAAGCCAGGCTTACTGACCCGCTTTAAGGCGGTGATCAGAGGCTGACGGTTTTTACCCTTGTATTTCAGGGAAATCACCAGATTGTGTTTTACCCCTTCTTCTGCTTCTTCGATTTCAGCAATAAAGCCTTCCTCCCGTAGCACTTTGGCAATGCTCCGGGTCATTTTTGTCGCTGGCACTTGTGTAGTTTGATGCCGCGCCAGGTTGGCATTGCGGATGCGCGTCAGCATATCTGCAATTGTGTCGTTAGCCGCCATCGTTCCCTCTATAGATGAACTTATTGATCGCGAAAGGGCATTCCTAATTCTTTAAGTAAGGCGCGTCCCTCTTCGTCGTTTTTTGCTGTGGTGATGATGGAAATATCCATCCCACGTACTTGATCGATGCTGTCGTATTCGACTTCTGGAAAAATTAGCTGTTCTCTGACACCCAGAGTATAGTTACCGCGTCCGTCAAAGCTTTTAGGGCTAACGCCGCGAAAATCTCGAATTCTGGGTAATGACAGGCTAACTAGTCGGTCGAAAAAGGCATACATCCGTTCGGCTCTGAGGGTAACCATGATCCCCACAGGCATCCCCTGACGAATCTTAAAGCCAGCGATCGCCTTTTTCGCCCGTGTCACCACTGGTTTTTGACCTGTTACTAAGGCAATTTCGTTGATGGATGCCTCTAGTGACTTCGCATTTTGAGCTGCTTCACCCAAACCTCGGTTAATCGTAACCTTTACCAACTTCGGTACTTCATGAACGTTGGTATATTGAAACTGATTGATCAGTTTGGGGACGATTGTCTCTTGATATAAGGTTTTGAGTCTTGTTGTCGGCATAGTTTTTTGTCCTGATATCCCTGGGCTTGGTCAGGGAAACTTTAATTTTGGATTTTAGATTTTGGATTTTGGATTAAATTTAAAATCTAAAATTTCAAGTTGGCTAATTCTTATTTATCTAGAATTTCGCCAGTTTTCTTGAGTTTTCTGACTTTTTTGCCTTCTGAGGTAAAGGTGTAACCAACACGACTGGCAACGTTTTGCTTGGTGGAATAAAGCATCACGTTAGAGCTATGAATCGGGAATTCTTGGGTAATAATTCGCCCTGATTCCCCTTCTTGCTGGGGTTTGACGTGCTTGGTTTTAATGTTGACACCTTTGATGATGACTTTACTCAGTTGGGGCAATGCTTGAATAATTTCACCAACTTTTCCTTTGTCTTTGCCAGCAATCACTTGTACTGTGTCGCCAGTTTTGACATGCATTTTGTGGAATACTTTGGGCGTACCCTGTTTGGTTGCCATTAAAGCACCTCCGGAGCCAGAGAAACAATTTTGGTAAAGTTTTTATCGCGCAGTTCCCGTGCAACTGGGCCAAAAACCCGTGTGCCTCTGGGATTACCGTCTTTGTTGATGATCACAGCGGCGTTATCATCAAAGCGAATGCTCATGCCGCTGTCACGAGATACAGCTTTACGAGTCCGGACAATTACTGCTTCCACAACATCAGACTTTTTGACAGCCATGTTGGGTGTAGCATCTTTGACAACGGCGATAATTTTATCGCCGATAAAACCATAACGACGATTGCCTCCGCCTAAGATGCGGATGCACATTAGTTTGCGGGCGCCGCTATTGTCTGCGACATTCAGGTAAGTCTGGGGTTGAATCACAATTATTCTCCCTTGTAATGTTGTTAGTTTCTAACAACGATGAGGTTTAAGCAGGCTTGACGTTCAGGACTTCTGTGATTTTCCAGCGCTTGGTTTTACTCAGGGGTCTAGTTTCCTGAATGCGAACGCGATCGCCTACTTTACACTTATTTTCTTCGTCGTGAACTTTATATCGTTGGGTGTTAACCACAATC
This sequence comes from Nostoc sp. CALU 1950, assembly GCF_051172895.1. Taxonomy (NCBI): domain Bacteria; kingdom Bacillati; phylum Cyanobacteriota; class Cyanophyceae; order Nostocales; family Nostocaceae; genus Nostoc; species Nostoc sp. CALU 1950. The sequence goes on from NZ_JBDNJQ010000013.1 coordinate 68,544, forward strand.
TTGCCGTACTTGGGGTGAGGAGCGCGGTTTTCTATGGCAACTACCACAGTTTTTTGCATTTTATCGCTCACTACCAAGCCAACTCGTTCTTTAACTGCCATAATCTCCTACTTTTCTTCTTTAGCCGATTGACTTGCTGCCCGTTTGCGTTCTGTTTCTAGCGTCAGCAATTGGGCTAGGCGGTGGCGCATTTGTCGGAACTGGTGGGGCTTTTCTAATTGTCTGGTGGCTTTTTGCAAGCGCAACTGAAATAGTTGTCTTTTGATCGCGACAATTTCATCAGAGAGCTTCTCGTCGCTTAATTCTCTAGCTTCTGAAATCTTGGGAAGAGGCATAAGCTACTCCTGCTCCTGTGGTTGAGAGCGCACAATAAATTTAGTTTTGATGGGCAGTTTAAATGAAGCCAAACGCATTGCTTCACGGGCGATTTCTTCAGAAACCCCACCGATTTCAAACAAAATTCTTCCTGGCTTGACTACAGCTACCCAAAACTCTGGATTACCTTTACCGGAACCCATCCGGGTTTCAGCAGGACGCATGGTTACAGGTTTATCAGGGAAAATCCGAATCCAGATTTGTCCACCCCTACGAATATAACGAGTCATTGCCCGACGGGAAGCCTCGATTTGACGCGAGGTAATCCAAGCAGGTTCTTGTGCTTGGAGTGCAAAATCACCGAAGTTGAGGGTACTACCACGGGTGGCTAGTCCTTCCATCCGTCCCCGCTGTTGTTTGCGGAATTTAGTTCTTCTAGGGCTTAACATGGTTTGTCATTTGTCATTTGTCATTTGCCATCTGTCATTTGCCATCTGCCATTTACTAATGACTAATGACTAATGACGATTTATCCTTCATTTGAGCGGTCTTCAAATTGCTGGCGACGACGTTGTTGTTGACGGCGACGGGGTTCCCGATCGCGATCGCGGGGGTCACGTTCGCGATCGCGGCTTGCTGGTGGTAGTGGATCTGGTTCCTGTCCAGGAATAATTTCTCCCTTAAACACCCATACTTTGATACCCAAAATGCCGTAAACAGTTTTTGCTGTGCAATAAGAGTAGTCAATGTCAGCCCGTAAGGTATGTAAAGGTACTCTACCTTCACGAGTCCACTCTGTCCGGGCAATTTCTGCACCGTTGAGGCGACCGCTAACTTGGATTTTAATACCTTGGACACCAGCGCGTTGGGCACGTTGAATCGATTGCCGCACTACCCGCCGAAAGGAAACCCGACGTTCCAATTGTTGAGCAATGTATTCGGCAATTAGGTAGGCATCAGCATCAACTCGTTGAACTTCAACTACGTTAATCCGAATTTGACGATTGCTACCCAATAATCCTTGGAGTCCGGTACGTAAGGATTCTATACCTTGTCCACCACGACCCACTACTACCCCAGGTCTAGCTGTGCGTACTTCTAAGTCGATTTGGTCGGCTTTGCGCTCAATCCTTACTTCGGAAATTCCGGCGTTGTTTTGAGCCTGTCTACCCAGCTTTTGTTCTATATATTGACGGAGTTTGTAGTCTTCTTGTAGAAGTTCTGGATAACGATCAGGAACAGCAAACCAACGGGATTGATGTTCATGTGTAATACCCAGGCGAAAACCAACTGGATGAATCTTCTGTCCCACGAATGCTTCCTCTAAAATTTCTTACTTTACGCAATTTATTCGTGTAAACGTGCTTATTTTTCTGGGGCGGCTGCAACGGCCACAGTAATATGACACGTCGGCTTGCGAATTTGGTAAGCTCGACCTTGCGCTCTTGGCTGGAACCGCTTCAATGGCGGCCCTTGATCGGCATAAGCTTGAGTAATCACTAGTTGAGTCCGATCTAACCCAGCGTTGTGTTCGGCATTGGCAGCAGCGCTTCTGAGAACCTTCAAGATGGGTTCAGTGGCGCGATAGGGCATGAATTCCAGGATGATTAACGCTTCTCGGTAAGATCGTCCGCGGATTTGATCGAGTACCCGACGCACCTTGTAGGCCGAGATGCGGATAAAACGAGCGATCGCTTTTACTTCAGTAGTATTAGTAGCCATAATTTTCTCCAATTTTGTCATTTGTCATTTGTCATTTGTCATTTGTCTTTAGCTAATGACTAATGACCTAATAACTAATAACTACCTACCCGCTTTTTTGTCGCTTTTTCCATGACCCCTGTAGGTGCGTGTTGGGGCAAATTCACCCAATTTGTGTCCTACCATCTGTTCATTTACAAAAACTGGAACGTGTTGGCGTCCGTTGTGAACAGCGATCGTGTGACCTACCATTAAGGGCAAAATTGTCGAAGCTCGTGACCAAGTTTTAATAACTTCTTTTCTGTTGTTGTCGTTGAGCTTTTCAATTTTTTTTAGGAGATGATCCGCAACGAAGGGACCTTTTTTTAGAGAACGACCCATAGTTCAATTTTGGATTTAGGATTTAGGAATTAGGAGTGAGGAGTTAGGAGTGAGGAGTTAATAAGTTAGATTCAACTCATAACTCATAACTCATAACTTCTAACTCTTTAAGATTCACGACCACCGCGACCGCGTTTAGAAGACTTACGACGACGACGTACAATCAACTTGCTGCTAAGTTTCTTGCGATTGCGTGTCTTTGCACCCAATGTGGGTTTACCCCAAGGTGTAACAGGCCCCGATCTACCGATAGGCGCTCTACCTTCACCACCACCATGTGGGTGATCCACTGGGTTCATGACGCTTCCTCTAACCTTAGGACGGCGACCTTTCCAGCGATTTCGTCCGGCTTTACCTGCACTCAGGTTTCTCGCATCGGTGTTGCCTACTTGCCCAATGGTGGCGTAGCACTCGCGCCGAATCAAGCGGACTTCTCCTGAAGGCAACTTGAGAGTTACATAATTACCTTCTTTTGCCACGACTTGGGCGCTAGCACCAGCAGCACGGACAATTTGACCACCTTTACCAGGAGTGAATTCTACGTTGTGAACACTAGTACCTAAAGGAATCTTCCAGAGCGGTAAGGCATTACCATCTTCAAAGGGAGAATCAGGTCCAGAAACAATTATTGTTCCAACTTTCAACCCGTTGGGGTGAAGGATGTACCGTTTTTCGCCGTCTTGGTAATACAAAAGGGCAATTCTGGCATTCCGGTTAGGATCGTATTCAATTGCTGCGACTTTAGCAGGAATATTATGTTTATCCCTTTTGAAATCGATGATCCGATAAAGCTGTTTATGTCCGCCACCCCGGCGACGACTAGTAATCCGTCCGTGATTATTCCGACCTTTAGCGCGATGCTTTGAGGTTGTTAGGGATTTTTCTGGCTCGGCTCTAGTAATTTCCGCAAAGTCAGAGATTGTAACTTGGCGAGTGCTGGGGGTATAAGGGCGATAAGAACGAGTACCCATATTTTTAAGTGTCTGAGTGCTGAGTGCTGAGTGTTGAGTTTGAAATTTTGAGTGCTGAGTTTTGAGCGTAGTAACTCATAACTCATAACTCCTAACTCACAACTTTTTTAGACTTCTGGGAATAGAACTTGTCTAATCTTGTCTTCATCCCCAGGTGCGACGGTAACAATGGCTCGCTTATATTGGGGCTTATAACCAATAAATTTACCAACGCGCCGCTTTTTACGCGGTGGTAGGGTGGTGTTGACTTTTACAACCTTGACCTGAAATAAGTCTTCGATAGCAGCCTTAATTTCTGGCTTAGATGCCTTTGGAATTACTTCAAAGGTGTACTTATTTTGCTCCATCAAGATGGTGGCTTTCTCGGTGACGATTGGGCGACGCACTAAGTCAGCAAGGTCGCGGGGGTCAAAGCTAGGCACTGTAGACCTCCTGAATTTTTTCTAGGGCTGATGCCGTAACTACAATTTTGTCAGCGTGCAGTAAATCAAAAACATTTAGCTGGTCGGCTGCAATTAGTTTTAAATTTTCAATGTTGCGGGCTGACAAATAAACGTTATCTGTATCCGCAATCTCAGACAAAATTAACAGTGCCTTGCTTTCTGGTACTACTCCCCAACGGGCAAGAGCTGCTACTAATTCTTTAGTCTTGGGGCGAGATAGCTCGGTGCTAAATTCTTCTACTACTATCAAGTCGTCAATGCGGCTGACAAATGCTGTCCGCAGTGCCAAACGTCGCTCTTTGCGGTTCAATTTGAGGTTGAAGTCTCTGGGTTTTGGCCCAAAGATCACACCACCACCACGCCACAATGGTGAACGAATAGACCCTGCACGAGCACGACCAGTACCTTTTTGTCGCCAAGGTTTGCGTCCGCCACCTCTGACTTCAGCACGAGTTTTTGTACTGGCATTTCCTTGACGAGCATTGGTCAATTGCCGTACTAAGGCGCGATGCACAATATGAGACGCTGTTTCTTCCTTGGCAACGCGCAACTCGAAGGTCGTCTCGCCGACCTGTTCTCCTTGCCAATTTTTAACTATGCTTTCAACCATCTTTGTTATCTGTCCTTTGTCCTTTGTCATTTGTCATTGGTCTTTTGCCATTTGTCCTTAGCCAATGACTTTTGACTAATGACTTTTGACTAATGACTTTTGACTATCCCACTACTTTTGCAGGCACAACACTTACTAAGGCACCTGGTTTACCAGGAATGGCTCCCTTAATTAGCAATAAGTTGCGTTCTGCGTCAACTCTTACTATGGTCAGTTTGCGGATTGTAATACGTTTACCACCTAAACGCCCTGCCATCCGCTTACCTGGATAGACACGACCTGGTGTTGTACCAGCACCAATAGAACCTGGCGCTCTGTGGTTTTTAGAACCGTGTGACATAGGCCCACGAGCAAAGTTGTTGCGCTTCTGGTTTCCCGCAAAGCCGCGACCAATACTTGTGCCGACTACATCGACAATTTGACCTGCGCTAAAAATATCTGCTTTAATCTCTTGACCTAAAGCATAATCACTAGAGCTATCGGTGTGATATTCATTTAAGTGACGCAATGCTGGGGCAGATGATTTAGCCAAATGTCCCAGTAGTGGTCTGTTTAGTGCCTTGGGTTTGACTTCGCCATAACCAACTTGAATGGCAAAGTAACCGTCGGTTTGTTTCGTTTTAACTTGTGTAACAGTGCATGGCCCTGCTTGAATGACAGTCACAGGAATAGCTACTCCTGCTTCGTCAAATATTTGGGTCATGCCCAGCTTGGTGCCGAGAATACCTACAGACACAATAACTGGTTCTCCTTTCTACTTGCTGACCTTGGAATTGGACTCTAGAGGACACGCTTTGTACGCATCAGTTTAGGCTGGGTTAGCCTGCGAAATTTGGAATGGCTTCAATAAGCCGCTCCAAATGCTTTCGGACACAACAAACCGTGTCCGTACTGCTTGGTGAATCTGTTTAGCTTCACTCACTAGATCACCAGAACAGCCACAAGTTCCTTCCTATTGGGAAGGGGTAACTTCTGGAATCAATGCAAGGCGCTACAGCTTTAAGCTGTGTGCAGCAATGCTTTCGTCCAAGCAATTGCTCTGGCACTTTCTGGAGGCAGCGCTGTCGGCGGGTTTTCCGATTTTTACACGCCCCAAGGGCGGCTTCCCGGAGATTGGCTACTGCCGTGTTGCAGTTGGACTTAAGCGGTTTTTACCGCCCAGTATCCGTTAACTGAGACTGACGTAATGCCATGAAACCAACATTGCTGCTCAGTCTTTACTTCCCTAAACACCTTAAACTATTGTTTAAGATTTTGCCTACTTTTTCAGAGGCACAGGAGTAAACTTACTTTGGAACTTACATAAGCTCCAATGTTGACCTGAAAGCTTTTCTAGTTTACCAGTCTATGATCAATCTGAGTCAGATTATCTAATTTGGATTTAGTAGTTAGTTTTTTATGCTAACACTACCCCAGAATGACAGTTAAGAAGTTCACTAATTTGCGTTTTTGGTCACAATCTAATAATATAAATTATTTATTTATGTTTGTCCAGTAATTTATAGAGTTATTTTTAGGGAGTGGGGACTGGGGACTAGGGAAGAAATAATTAATAGCCAATGCCCAATTCCCAATACCCAAAAAAATGCTTTTAATCTATCGGTTCAGGGTAAATAATAGAGATATCTAAGTGGGATAAGACGAAAATCTATGGCACTAATTACCACTGGCAACGGTTTAATCCGCGATCTGGAAAAATTTGGCGCTCTTGGAGTGTATGTACCTCTGGAAGGGGGTTATGAAGGTCGATATCAGCGCCGACTACGGGCTGCTGGCTATACCACCCTTCACATTACCGCTAAGGGACTGGGTGACGTAGCTGCGTATCTCACAAGAGTTCATGGAGTCAGACCTCCTCATCTTGGTAAAAAAAGTACTGGTAGCGGTGCAGCAGTAGGTCAAGTCTACTATCTACCCCCAATTCTCAATTCTCATCTAGAACAGTTACCACCAAAGTCAAAGGGGCTGGTCTTGTGGATTATTGAAGGGCATATTCTTTCCAATGAGGAACTTGAGTATTTAACGAATTTGCCTCAGCTAGAACCACGAGTGAAAGTAGTCATTGAGATAGGTGGCGATCGCGCTTTCCGTTGGACTTCTCTAGAAAAAACTCTGTTAGCTAGCTAACAGTTACAAAAGTGAGGAAGTTATAACTCATAACTTCCTCACTCTCAAAATATTGGCAATTATCGGTCAGAATCAAGTCAGAAGAACTATTTGCAACTTAAATGCTCATTAGTTTGTAAGTTTTTTGGTAAATCCCTGCAACCGGATTAACACTGGCTTCGCCCAATTTCCACCCAGCAAATCGTGCAACAGAGTATAAAAACAGGGGATGATAAACAGCGTCAGCACTGTTGCCAAAGATAAACCCGAAAACACCACTACGCCTAATGGTTGCAGAAATTCTGAGCCTTCCCCAATTCCTAACGCTAGGGGAAACATACCTAAAACGGTGGTAATAGTTGTCATTAAGATTGGTCGTAGGCGTTGAGGAGCCGCTTTCAAAATCGCAGTTTTCCGGTCAACTTTTTCCCGTTCCAGAATTTGATTCGCCAATTCAACCATGATGATGGCGTTATTGACCACAATACCCACTAGCAAAACCGCACCGACAATCACTGTCGCCCCAATGGCAGTTTTGGTGATGTACAGTCCAAAAATCCCCCCAGCTAATGCCAACGGAATTGTAAACATAATTACTAGTGGGTCAATGAGCGAATTGTATTGTACCGCCATCACCACAAAGACTAGAAAGGCAGCTAATCCACCTAATAGTTGTAGTGAGCTTTGGAGTTGCCGATTAGATTCAGCTGCTGAACTGGGTAAGCGGCTCACGCCTTCAGGTAAATCTAGACTATCTAGTATCGTACTGACCTGTTCTAGGGCGTCACTAAGGCTAGCTCCCTCAGTTAAGTTGCCAGCAATTAAGAAAACCTGGCGCTGGTTAATTCGCTGAACTTCTCCAGGAGCTTGAGCTTCAGCAATTTTGGCAACATCACTCAAGCGAATTTGGCGATTGTTATCCACAAACAACGGCAACCTCTGCAATTGAGAAGTTGCTTGCAATGATTTTTCATTCAACTTTACGCGAACATCGACTAAACGGTTGCCGCGTTGCAACTGAGTTGGTACGCTACCTTCAAGAGCAGTCTGAATTGTCTCTCCAATCTCTGTGGTAGTTAAACCCAAAGCTGAAACTCTCTCCCAATCAGGAAGAATCTGAATTTCTGGTTGGCGATCGTCTGCATCAGGACGAAATCTCGCTAGTGTAGCTTGTTCTTCCAAGGCTGCTAGTACCTGACGACCAGCTTCTTCTAAATTATTTACGTTATTTCCCTGAAGCATCACGTCAACATCAGCACCACGGATCGGAGAGTTGCTGAGAATCAAACCCCGCACTTGACCGGGAGAAAGGCGCAGGCGAATTCCGGCTAAATTTAACTTGTTAAACTCTTGGGTAAGTCTTTCTGTATAAGCTTGCACATTAGTACCCGGTTTTAGGGTAATATTTGCAGTACTTCGTAGGGGATTGGCATTGGTATTAGCACCAAATAGAGAACCACCAGATGTAGAGAAAACATATTCTGTTTCTGGTTGATTGCGGAGAATATCATCCACCGCAGCCATGACTTTTCGGTTAGTTTCTAGGGGTATACCGGGAGGGAATTGGGCGTTTAAGTTGGCTTGTCCGGTGTTGATGCGGGGGAGAATTTCTTGGGGAATTTGCGGAGCCATCCACAAACTGCCGCCGCCAAAAAGGATAATAGCGATCGCTACCGTAGCCACCCGCCAGCGTAATATCTCTGCTAAAAAACTGCCGTATCCTCTCGTAGAAGCATCAAAGCGGCTATTAAACTTTTGCAACAGCCAAAATTCGCTCAAACGGCTAGAAAACTTCCATGCCAACATCCGAGAGGCAAGCATCGGTACAACGGTTACGGCAATCAAAATTGAAGCCGCAACCGAAAAGGTGATGGTGAGAATTAACTCATTAAATAGTAGTGCGATAAAACCGCCGATGAGCAAAAACGGCAACACTGCCACTAAATTTGTACTAGTGGAAGCAATTAAAGCTGATTCTACTTCTTGGCTACTTTTTTCTGCTTGATAAATTAGTTGCTGCGAAGTCAAGCGGGTTTTATTATCCTTACCGGGAGTCATCCCAGCCCCCTCGGCAATGTTCTCTAACATGACGATGGAGTTATCTACCACAATACCCACACCTAATGCCAAACCACCCAAACTAAAAACGTTGATAGATAAGCCAAATAGCCCCATAAAGATGATGGCAGCTAGGGTTGCTAAGGGGATGGCTAGGACGATGATGAAAGTTTGACGTAGAGAACCGAGAAATAACAGAACTGCGATCGCTGCTAGGGCAGTACCTATCAACCCGGAACTGGTAACATTCGAGATAGAATTGCTAATAAACCGCGACTCATCCAAGGTAGGTGTAATAACTGTCCCTTCGGGAATTACGCCAGATTGTCGGAGTTCTTCCAAGCGTTTTTTCACACCTTCAACAACGTTGATAGTGTTAGCATCCGGCTGTTTTTGCACACTGACTTTTATCGCTGGTTCCCCGTTGAGTAAGACGTAAATCCGTTGTTGTTCCGAACCGTCAATAACTTCGGCAAAGTCCCGCAAATAGACGCGGCGTTTGGGAGTGGTGGAAGTAGCGGCAGAATCGGGAGATGAGGAAGATGAAGGAGTAGGCGAAGAGACTTCAAAGGAAAGATTGCTGATTTCATTGGCATTTTGGAAGCGCCCCACGGTACGGGTTAATGGCTCAGAATTCTGCCCCAAAATCCGACCACCAGAAATATCTATGTTGCGATCTCTAAGTTGATCTAGTACATCGGTCAAGCCTACACCTACAGCTTGCAACCGATCCAAATCAATATTGACCCTAACTTCTTCTTGAACTCCGCCTGATACATCTACCCCTGCAACTCCGGGTACAACACTTAGTTCGCGGACTAGTTCCTCTTCAGCAAAAACACGTAAAGCCATCCCTTCCAAGGAGGGCGAAGTTAATGCCAATTCGTAAACGGGTAGCTGGGAAGGATCAACTTTGAATAAGCGCGGTTCTTCTATGGTATCTGGTAATGTGCTTCTAGCTCTGTTAAAGGCAGCTGTAGCATCGTTTAAAGCTTGGTCAATATTGCCTCCCGTTTGAAAGTAAAGATCCAAATTTACCTGTCCCTCACGAGTTTGGGAAAAAATTTGGATCACACCCTCGGTAGCCGCAAAGGCTTCTTCCAGGGGTCTTGTGACTTCATCAACTGCTACCTCTGGTGAGATTCCAGGTGCTTGTATTCGCACACCAATCCGAGGATAGGTAATTGATGGTAGTAAATCTACGGGTAATTTGGCGATAAAAAAGAAGCCTAAGACTATCACTGCCAACGTCAGCATGAGTGTGCCGATGTGTTGGCGGATTGATATGGCACTGATACTAAATCCGCCACCATTTTTTACTTGCTGCATTACTGTTGCTGTACTCCAATTAAAAAGGCAAAATGAGAAATTTCAAAAAACATTTTGAATTTTTAATTCCCCTTAGGGGATGACTCTGCTGTTTCGGAAAGAATTGATAAACGTACAGAGGCTCCATCTTTTAGGGGTTGACCACTGCGAACAACATAGCGCTCCCCGGCTTGTAAGCCAGATAGAATTTCAACTTTGCCATCAACCCTTTTTCCTAAAGTGACAGCACGTGCTGCTACTTTCGTCTTACCATCTGTGTCTTTGACTACAAATAGCGTTCCAGATGGGTTTTCTTGCTCTCCCCCGGCTCTTTTCGCTGTCCCTGCTCCTTTGGCTGCCCCGGCTTGTTTTTGAATAGCTGTTTGTGGTACTACTACTCGCTGTTGAGTCTGAGTTTCAAAATTGACTCGCGCCAGTAATCCGCTACCAATCTTCCCTTGATTGTTGGGAATTACTACCTCTACAGGTATCAAACGAGATGTGGCATCGGCAGCTGGGGAAATGCGCGTAACTCTGCCAATTAATGTTTCGCTGGGGAAGGCATCTAAGCGGACTTTTACAGACTGTCCAACCTGAATTTGTGCCAGTTCTAATTCGGAAACTTGCACGACGACTTTGACACGGTTAAAGTCACCAATTTTCAAGACTTCGCTACCTGCTTGCAGAAGGTTGCCTGGTTCTGTCACCTTTTCTGTGACTACGCCAGTGATGGGTGATGTGAGTCGAGCATAAGACCTACGCTCTTTGGTTTGAGCAACCAATGCCTGTTGAGCAAGTACTCTACCTTGGGCGGCGGCGACGGCTTGCTGTTCTGTACGGACTTGCTCTTGGGCTGCCCGTAGTGCCTGGGCGGCTGTTTGCGCCTGGGTACGTGCTTGTTCGGCAGATTGTTGAGCGATCGCTCCGGCTTTGAATAGATCCTGTTGCCGTCTTGAGTCTGACTGAGCTTGTACCACTTCTAGCCGCGCCCGTTCAACGTCTGCACGGGCATTACTTACCTGATTAGTTGCCCTAGCTACTTCTGATTTCAGGGCTGCTAGTTCTGCTTCTGCTTGCTTTAATTCGGTCAAAAGTATGGCATCGTCTAACTGCCCGACGTTTTGCCCTTGTTTTACCGTATCGCCCACATCTAAATTCAAAGCCAACAACCGGGCTTCTACTTGCGATCGCACTGATACAATCCGAAAAGGTGTTGTATTACCTGTATATTCTGGTTGTGTTTGTAGCGAGTCAGTTCGAGCGATCGCCACATCTACAGGCGTTCCACCACCCCGTTCTCCACCACCAGGTTGCTGAGATTGTGCGCCAGCTGATTCCTTGGGCAGTGATCCGCAACTCGCCGTCAACAGTCCTATACCTACCAAACAGGGAATTAATAAACTTCTTACAGATGTGGAGGAAAGGGAATAATTTCCTTCTTTCTCTTTCCTACTTATTGCACAAGTGCTTTTTGCAAGAAGTCTACTCTTTAAATCTGCGGTAGCCACTTCAGTTTTCACAACTGAATCTAACTGGATATTAATTAGTTGGTTAGTGGCTACTGGATCTGTCATTTTCACCTGTTTGTGCGGCTTATTTGTGTCCAAAATCATTTATTTTTCTCCTATTGGGGAGCTTTTGGGGTTAAACAGCCGTGTTTTAATCAAGTAATTTTGAGAGATATCATTAACAAAAAACGGCGAGAATGAATAAGCTGTATGACAGTAATTTTTTGCATCAAAAACTACTGTTTTCCCACAAAAGTCCAAAACTTCTCACCGCTCTACTTCTGACGCAGAGGTAGATAATCTTCTTGCAGTTAACAAATTATAAACTTAGTATAAATATTTGTCATTTTTCTGGAATCTACCCACAGGCTAAATCTGGCTTTTTCTAAAGATATGAGCCAAAAAGTTTCATATTTTAACATAATGGGCAGTGTTAAAAAATAATTACTCCTGTTTTTATATATTCAGTACTGACAGTATTGAACTTTATTCTACTGTAATTTCAAGTACTTGCTGTACTTTAATTGTTAAAAATATTAAAGATTTATTGCTTTTTATGTCTATAATGTAATGGCAAACACTATTCTTTCTTACCCCCTTGCGTAAGATGGCAAGAGACAGGGCAATCAGTGTTATGGCAACAACAGCAAGAATTAACTTTTGCCAGAAATATATTTGGATTAGGTGAGGAAGGTAAGACGTGACATCTCTGTTAAAAATTGCACAAACTGCTGATGAATCCCAGATTTCCGAATTTTTCCAAGAATCAGCGGGTAATTGGCGATCGCAGCGGCGCTACTACACCCTACCTGAAGGAGAAACCAAGGAAATGGAGAGTATCGTTACGATCAATTTTCTTGAGCCGGGCTGTGATGAATTGCAAAAGCTAGCTCAGATGCACGATTTGGCTGACACAGGAAGTTTGATCTGTGGTGCAGCAGTTACATGGGAAAGTACGGATGTGCTGAAAGCAAGGAAAGAATCGCAAGGTTCGACGATATTTGGGGTTGTGGGAAACATTTTGTATCGCGATCGCGGCTTTGCCATATCTAAACCAGTCACCGCCCAGTATTATTTCTCCAACCCGAAAACACTGTGTTTACGAACTGAGTACAACGGTTCAGTGTTTGAGGAAGAGTTAAAGCTAATTGGCAGTAAATACCGCACCAGACAAACCATTATCTCCCGTGCTGGTGAGCAGTTGATGATTGGTCAATATTTAGAAAAAAGAGTGGAGAGTTAGTTTCTCTCGTTTATGCGGTTCGCTATAGCCTCACAGGTTTGGGGACTAGGCAGCAACTTTATATAACTTTTTATAACAGTTTTGCAAAACTTTTCCCCAGAAAGTAAGTTGCTATGTCATTATGGAAAGTGAAATGAGAATTAATTCGGCGACAGTGTTTGTTTTTAGTATTGACAGGCTTTTTCCTTTTGGTATTACAGACTTCTCTCCGAAATCTAAATCTCTACAAACTTATGATTTTGGAGACATTTAATGTCAATTTACGTTGGTAACCTCTCCTATGATGTTACACAAGATGCGCTAAGTGCTGTATTTGCAGAATATGGTGCAGTAAAGCGTGTTCAACTACCTACTGACCGTGAAACAGGTCGTTTACGCGGCTTTGCTTTCGTGGAAATGAGTTCAGAAGATGAAGAAACGAAAGCTATTGAAGCTCTTGATGGTGCTGAATGGCTTGGTCGTGACCTCAAAGTAAATAAAGCCAAGCCCAGAGAAGACAGAAGTGGTGGTGGTTCCTTCGGTGGTGGTAACCGTGGTGGTGGTGGCGGCGGCTACAACCGTAACCGCTACTAAGTTAAACCGACGAAAGTAACTTAATTGAATCTAGAAAAGGCTCAGGCAGAAATGCTTGAGCCTTTTTTATGCAAAACTTTGACCCTAGATAATTTTGAGCACATCTATGATTCTCTAATCAGAGTGCCCTGATGAAAGATCATTTTCCATGATGTCACATTTTGGATATGGCTATGATGCCGACATAATTTTTGATTAAGAAATGCTGAGAGCCATCAATTCTTCTGTTATTTCAAAGTTAGCTGTGACATTTTGCACGTCATCCAAGCCTTCTAGAGTGTCAATTAACTTGAAAAGCGATCGCGCCTGATCGGGATCAGTAACTTCTACACTATTACTAGGAATCCAGCGCAATTCGGCATCAATTACCTTAATGCCTTGGTTTTTGAGTGTCTGGCTAAGGGTTTCTAAATTTGCAATGTCAGTAAATACCTCAGCCATCTCATCTTCATTCATCTCATAAGACTGGGCACCACCTTCGAGGGATGCTTCTAAAAGCTGTTCTTCGTCAACCACACCCTGCACTAGACAAACGCCTTTTTGGTCAAACATCCAGCTAACGCAACCTGTTTCACCAAGATTGCCACCATTTTTACTAAAAGCTACACGCAAGTCAGCAGCAGTACGATTACGATTATCTGTGAGGGCTTCGATTAAAATCGCTACACCACCAGGGCCATAACCTTCATAGCGAATCGCTTCAAAGGTAGCACTATCGCCGCCAAAATTGCCTGCACCTTTAGCGATCGCTCGTTCAATATTATCATTAGGGATACTCGCTGCTTTTGCCTTGTCAATTGCCGTCCGGAGTTGAAAATTCAGCGCCGGATCTGGTACACCGCTTCTAGCAGCAACGATAATCGCTCTGGATAACTGAGTGAAGGTTTTTCCCTTTTTTGCATCTACTATGGCCTTCTGGCGCTTAATATTTGCCCATTTACTGTGTCCTGCCATAATCTGAAAATATCAAAACTCTATTCAAGTTTAGGATATATCTAGCTTTTGCCCCGTGCTAAAAGGGAGTGGGGAAGTAGTAGTGCTGAGTGGGTAGTCTTACTTCTTTACTCAGTACTCAAAACTGTTTTGCCCAATACCCAATCTAATTAACATCATGCACGATTTTTTTTACCCTCCTCGCCATGCCAAGCGAAAAAGTAAGAAAGTGTCACACTATTTTAGGAGCTTACTCCTTGTATTATTAGTGGGCATAGTAGCTTTAGTTGGATGTCAAAGTATTCTACCTGGTCTTAAGGAAGATAAAATAATTCATTTAACCCTGTGGCAAGGTGTAAATCCGCCGCCAAATCGGGATGTACTGCAAAAGCTGGTAGACAAATTCAATCAATCCCATCCAGATATTCAAGTTGAGTCACTTTATGTTGGACAGCAGGATCAGCAAACGCCCAAGATTTTAGCGGCGGTGGTAGGAAATGCACCCCCAGATTTGTTGTGGTATAATCCGACGATCGCAGGTCAATTGGTGGAACTCGACGCAATTTTAGCTTTGGATGAAATGCTCGAAAAATCTTCAATTAAAGCCGAAATTGACCCTGCTTTGTATGAATCGATGAAATACAACGGTAATATTTGGTCTGTGCCCTTTGCTACAAATAATGTTGGTATTTTTTACCGTCCGAGTTTGTTTAAGGCAGCGGGGATTACTGAATTACCCCGCACTTGGCAGGAGTTTGGACAAGTTGCGAGGAAATTAACTCGTGATACTAATGGTGATGGACGAACTGATCAATATGGAATGTTTCTGCCTTTGGGAAAGGGAGAATTTACAGTGTTCACCTGGCTACCATTTATGTGGAGTGGTGGCGGCGAGTTGGTGAGTGGTGATTCACAGAATGCAGCAGCAGTAGATTTGCAAGATAATCAAGGAGCGATCGCAGCTTTGCAATTCTGGCGTAATTTAATTACGGATGGTTCCGCTATTTTATCTGGCCCAGAACGGGGTTATGAGACGGATGACTTGCTGACTGGTAAAGTCGCAATGCAATTAAATGGCCCTTGGACTCTGGGGCAATTTCAAGAGACTGGTGTCGATTTTGATGTTTTTCCGATTCCGGTTGGAGAAAAACCTGCTACTGTTATTGGCGGTGAGAATCTCTTCTTTTTCAAAACCACACCGGAACGCGAAAGAGCAGCTTTTAAGTTTGTCGAATATGCTTTGAGTGAAGAATTTCAGACAGAATTAGCATTGGGAACTGGCTATTTACCAGTGAATTTGAAGTCTCGTCAAAGTCCAAAATATCAGGATTTTGTAAATAAAATACCCCAGGTGAAGGTATTTTTAGATCAAGCTAAATATGGGCGATCGCGTCCGATATTTCCTGGTTACAATCGGATTTCTGACAGTGTAGGTCGAGCAATTGAATCTGTATTGTTGGGTAAAAGTTCACCAGCAGACTCACTCAAAGCAACCCAGCAACGCTTAGATTTGATTTTTAAGTGACATGGGTAATTTGTAGAGACGCGATTCATCGCGTCTGTTAATCGCGCATCCCGTTTAAATCACAAAAGGTTCAAGTTCACTGTTATACCACTCATCTTTAACCCGTTCAGTAATCAGCGGTCTAATGATAAACTTGGGCGGGCAACCATCTAGAACATCAATCCGCACGCATGAGTAAGGCAGTCGGTTCTGGAAATTGTAGTCATGACGACCCACAAAAAGCATCGAATCTGCAACTTTCCGAGTGGGTTTACCTGCAATCTCGGCAAAAGTCTCCATCAATTCAGTCCCTCCTCGGCGTTGATAGCGGGGACGATGACCACTACCACCAGAGATAATGCAGTTAATGTGAGAGTCAGCAAATCCGGTATCAGTTGTGCAAAGATGCTCCAAACAGTGAGCGTGTCCATTTAAAATCAAATCGACTATGGGACGTTCTTTAATTAGAGAACCAAGAGTTTGTGCTACTTGTTCAAACACCCAGCGCAAGCGATGGCGAACCGCCAAGGTTTGTGCCTGATTCCACTTTGTAGCCTCGGTGACGTAGGGGGGATGGTGGAAAAAGATTACACGTCCACGCACTTCGGAGGTATTCCAAGATTCGATTAGTCTGCTTCGCAACCATTCAAGTTGTTCAAAGTCGATGGCAGGCATTTGATGAGATGCTAGTTGTTTTTCAATATCGATTTTGATTTCGTCTATTTGGTCTAATTTGGCACTGAGGTCATCAAGTTGTTCTGCTTCGCTTGGTTTATCTGGGTTGAGGCGATCGCATATTTTCAAAATCTGCAATTCTTCTTGATCGATTTCATGGCGACGCTTTTGCAATTCTCGGCGGTAAATTTCCCCTTCTTGAGTCGCAGGCAAAGGTGACGGTGTATTAAAGGTGTTAGAATCCAGTGCGAAAAAGTCTATCCCGCCGTAACGAAAGGTGTAATAGCGATTAGGTAAGCGGGTAAACTTTCCAGGTTCGTAACGTAAACAGCTTCCTGTGTCAGTCTTTGCAGTGTAGTGGCGATCTAAATGACGTTCTAACTCTTGTGGGGACATCGCCTGGGTGTAGTCCATAAATGCCCGTGCATAGGCATTCCCTTGATACGATCCATGCCAGCCAATCTCGATATCTTTGTAGCGGAACAGGCGACGTAGTGATGATGTTGTGCCAGTAAATAAACGGTACATCAATGGTACATCGTAGTAATCATGATTACCGAGTACTGGCAAGAACGGCAGATTAAACACCATGCGGTCATAAGGAATGCTTTTCGGGTTGTCGCCACCGACAAGAAATTCCCGGTAAGGCTGAATAAAGTTTGTTGAATAATACTCTTGGGAACCCACCACATAGATTACATCGCCTGTGTGCAACACAAAATTGCAATCATCGCAGTGAGGAAGCATCAGTTCGGCAACTCTTCGTTGGGGGTGGTGTCGAGAATGGGACTTAGTGCCAGAATCACCGATAACCATAAAGGAAAATTCTGGATTATCCTGCCTGCGATCGTCAATAACTATACTGGTTTGGTCAATTCCCCGTTGCACAAAACTTGGATGCATCCACCGCACCCGTTCCTTCATCTTTTGAATTTTGACAGGAATCGGTGGATCGGAAATCAATTTCATGGCTGATAACTCTTGAATGCCTAATGCACACACCGATTGTAACGAAATATTTAATTGTCATTAGTCATTTGTCATTAGTCATTTGTGAATAACTAATGCCCCATCCCCAATTTTTAAGGCAAATTTTCTCGCAGTAATGCTCGAAAGCCTGCTTGTTGAAAATGCTCATCAGCAGTCAGTGCTTCAGTGATTCCGCTATATTCCATCACAATAAAAGATACGCAATCGACAAATCCCCATTCTTTCTCTGTTCGTTCCCGATATAGCTGGAAAGCACGTTCGTAGAGTTCCTGGGAGAGGGGGACAATTTCTACTTTGGAGTCTGCTACTAGAGAATTTAATAATATAATTGCCGCTTGACGATAAGGTTGTTGGGATAAGGCATTGCCAATTTCCAACATCACAGCTTGTGTTGTTACCAAACGAGTTTCTGCTGCTTGTAACATTTTAGCCAGATGTAAGGCACGGTCATGTAAGCGATCGCTCGGTGCAGATAAGGCAATGGCAAATGATGTATCAAGAAAGACTTCAGAATGCATGAAAAGTTTACTTAAT
Source organism: Nostoc sp. CALU 1950 (assembly GCF_051172895.1). Taxonomy (NCBI): domain Bacteria; kingdom Bacillati; phylum Cyanobacteriota; class Cyanophyceae; order Nostocales; family Nostocaceae; genus Nostoc; species Nostoc sp. CALU 1950. Next base: position 86,397 of record NZ_JBDNJQ010000013.1, read on the forward strand.
AATTTACTTACTGTATAAATATTTATCTATATTGGCAGACCATTCAGCTGGCCCTTCGAGGTTGAGCGATCGCGCCGTTTGCAGAAATGATACCGTTTCATGTTCACTTGGCGGTAAAATTTCAATACTGATTCGCACGCGGGTATTGATTGGCAGTGCGATCGGTTCAGCCGGATAGAACACTTTGCCATTAAACACAGCTGTGATTTTTTCTACCATTTTCCCCAAAAATTGCTTCTAGTCTATCCTAAGCTGGTTGTGGTGATACGGGTAGGGTAGACGACGCTTTAATTAGTGAAGATACGTATACTTGTCTTACAAATTATCTCGATTTTTTAGAATTGTCTAAGAGGATGTTTGAAAAGTTTCTCTCTGTAACTTTAGGCACTTTTGATCCC
>NZ_JBDNJQ010000140.1:0-22961 GCF_051172895.1 Nostoc sp. CALU 1950
TGAAGAAGCAATCGCATCCTACGACAGTGCGCTCAAATCCAAACCAGACTCCCACGAAGCTTGGAACAACTGGGGTGTGGCGCTGGGGAATTTACGGCGATTTGAAGAAGCAATCGCATTTTTTGACAAAGCCCTCAAAATTAAACCCAACTACCATGAAGGTTGGATTAACCGGGGAATTGCAGCAGGGAAGGTAACTAGAGAGAAGACAGATTTATTTTTCAGATTTAGTTTTACTTTACCTGAAGAAGCGATATGTGCTGACATTGCTTTAAAATTTAACAATTCTGATTTAAATAAGCGTGGCTATGAGGGTACATTAGCAAGCTACGAGGAAGGATTAAAGCATTGTCAGCAGTACACACACCCTGAAAGTTGGGGAAAATTGCATCAGGCGATAGGTAATGCTCATTACTTCCAGGGGCAAGGAAATTCTCAACCCCGCTATTTTTGGCACAAAGCTGTTAAAAGCTACAACGAAGCACTAAAAAGTCTTACAGCAGAAGCAGATTTACCTGAGTTGCATTTAGAGGTTTTGCAAGATTTAATTCGCGTCGAGTTGGATTTGGAGCAAACAGCCGAAGCCACAGAACTCCAGCGACAGGGTACTGATTTGTTACGGCGTTTATTAAAGCAACTAAATCGCTCTGATAAAAGTAAAAAACAACTAGCTCTAAAATTTGCCTGGATTCAGCAGTTAACTGTTGATTTAGCTGTGCAGTCTGGAGATTTGCTGCAAGCAATTAAATTAGCAGAAGAGGGCAAAAATACCTGTTTGCGTTGGCTTTTAGATGGATGGAGTGATGAAAGTTCATCTCCCAATTATTCAGAAATGCAACAACTGCTTAATCCCTCAACTGCTATTATTTACTGGCATCTCAGTTCTTACGCCCTACACACCTTCATCCTCAAACACAACGCGCCATTACCCATTATTTTGGGAAAAACCGAGTTTGTGACTCAGGCGCAACGTTTACAAGATTTTGAAAGCTGGGTGAAAAATTGGAATGAACAATATGCCGATTATCGAGACAAGGCAAAAGACAAACAAAGCCCCAAAAACAAACCTTGGCGACAGTTGATGCCACATAAACTTGAAGAGTTGAAAAATATCCTCTATATTTCTGCTATTCAAGAGGAATTAAACGGCATCACAAACTTAATTCTCATTCCTCATCGTGATTTGCACCGCTTACCACTCCATGCAATATTTACAGATAGCTTCACCATTACCTATTTGCCTAGCGCCCAAATAGGTATTACCTTACAAAAGTTAAAACAAACAAATCTCCGAGCAATTGGTGAATTGCCTCTATTGAGTGTAGAACATCCCGACAGTGAAGGTTTTTCTATTTTGCCTCATGCAGAAATCGAATCTGCTGCTATTACCCAGCTATTCCAAAACCCTGCACCGAAGCGAATTGCTGGAGAAGCTGCGACGAATACCACAGTTAAAGCAGCCCTAAAAGATAGTTACAGTATTTTTAACTTTACAGGACATAGCACCTATAACTTCGATAATCCTAAAAAATCTGCTTTGGCTCTTAGCGGTAAAGAGTTTCTGACTTTAGAGGAAATTTTTAATATTGAAAACCTCAAAGGATATCAACTAGTTAGCCTTTCATCTTGTGAAACTGCCATCACTAGCAACCAAACTATCACTGCTGAATATGTTGGTTTAGTCAGTGCCTTTCTCTATCAGGGTGTTACCGATGTTGTTAGTACATTGTGGACTGTGACTGACGATGCTAGTTGTTTTTTGATGATTTACTTTTACTGGCAAATAAAGAAAGGCAAATCACCAGAAGTTGCCCTTAATAAAGCAACAAAATGGTTACGTAGTTTAACATTTAGTCAACTCGAAAGAATTTATCGAGTAATCTTACCTAAGTTACCATCAAATGAAACAACTCTCCGCCCTTTTATCAGAAGAAAACTCAATCAAATTAGTCAAATGGAGTTATCAGAGAAGAAACAGCAACGTTTTCAGCACCCCTACTATTGGGCAGCTTTTATAATTACTGGTAGATAAAATTTCTTATTTGTTTGCGCCTTGGCGTGAGACATTAATAAATGACTCTAAAAAATCTCTATGAAACCTAACAACATAATTACTCTGACAGCCTTCCTTACTGCGCTCACACAATTAGATGAACCTTTGCCAGAAAATATCCAAACTCAGCTAAATGATATCAGCAAAACCCTAAAAGACAATCCTGATAATATCGGAAATTTAGATGCGATCGCCGAAAGTTACCCACCCTTAGATAAAGTTTATCAAATAGAACTTATTAGGATTGAAAAAACTGGCGAACGTACTAAAGGTTTACGACCTCTGCCTTTACCAACTGAACCAACTGCGGAATTGACGAACGCAGCATTTAATGCTTTTAGTAACAATAATTCAGTAGCTGCTGCAAAGATAGCTGTACAACCAAATCTTCTGCAAAGGGTTCGGGACTTCATTAATGGCAGAATAGAAAATGAATGAGGAAATTATTTATCCCAGTATTGATTTATTCCTCTACGATTTAAAAGATGGTTTAGGAGAAGATGAGACAAAAATCAACCAGAATTGTGAAGATTTTTGTCTAAAAATATATGGCGGAAACGAAGTAAGATTTCAGGAAAAGCACCAAGAATTCCTGAAGCAGAAAAATAATGGTGGAGATGTAATTGAGTTGCTCGGAAAAGCCCAAACTAGAGAATTTCCCTCACCTCTAGATGGCTATTACTATCCGCTGCAAATTGGTGATACTTACGCGCTGCAAGTTGACTATTCTGGTCAATTAGATGCTAACGGTAAACCTAATTATACTCCCCAAGATATCGACGATGCGCCCTTTAAAAAGCTCAAAGAAGAAATCGCTAATCGCTTATCTCAGCAAACAGGCACAATTGGCCAAACATGGTTACTTTGGGGAAATCTAACCAATACTAAAACAGAGGCGGAAGTTGAAGAGATAGCTAAAGAATGTTACACCCAAATTGTCAGCGATTACAAATGGCAACGAGATTTTATTGGCAAGGGTAAGTTACAAGAAGGAATGATTTTTGAATTGTGGTATTGTCCACAAAATTTAGGCGTAGATGGTAAAGAATTTTGGGATGAATTTAGAAAATCAAGCTATCACATCTTAATTTGCTTATTTCCCGAACATATTTCACCAGATGAGATGAGCAAACAAGTACAAAATGTATATTATGATTTTTTGCGTTTATGGCAATACCGTCATAAAGTAGTTTGGTCATATTATCAAAGTCGCTATCAAAAACAGATTCTCAAAAAAGAATATATCGAAATTCAACCATCGATTCAGCAGACAAGCGAGTTACCCAAGCTACTGCAAAGCAATAAGCTAAAATTAAGCCACTTACAAGACACTCTCACAAATAATTTAATCAACTTATCAGACTACACGATTGCCTTAAACTATCTAGAAAATCAAAGCCAGACTATTCAATTAAACTTAGAAAATTATAAATCTCATTTAGCAGATATCCAGCAAAAATACCCAAGTAGCGACTTAAAATTTCTCCAAGAGTTTAGCGAAAGTGAATTTTATGGCAAAAAATATCAGCGACAAGTAGAAGTCGATTATGCGATTCTCAGCCCTGGATTAACCTTGCTGCAAAATCTCAATAACACTATCCAAGGTATTATTGACCTAGAGCAAACTAAAAGCGATCGCACCCTGAATACAACTATAGCGATCGCAGGTGTTGGACTCGCCACCAGCCAAATAGCCTCCGCCGTCATTCTCGCCCAGCCTAACGATTATCAACAACATCTCCGCTTTCGGGCTGAAGTTTTTGGGTGGAGTGTAGGCATAGGTGTCTTTTTTGCTGTACTAATCTTTATTGGCCTCCGCTTTCGCCGCTAAGTTTTCCGCAAAAAAAATCGCCCCCTGAATTCAGGAGGCGCATCACCAAGGTGGTGTAGAGACGCGGGATTTCGCGTCTCTGGTTTTAACTAGCAACGTATTCTTTAACATTGGCACGACGGCGACGCAGATGAGCCAAAGCTTGATGCTCTAACTGGCGGACGCGTTCACGGCTGAGATTCAATCTCTCACCTACTTTCGCCAATGACATTTCGTTACCATCTTCTAAACCAAAGCGTAAAGCTACAACTTCTCGCTGTTGCGGTGTTAGTTCTGCTAGCAGGTTGTTCAAGTCTTGGCGTAAGAATTCCTGGTTGGTGTAATACTCTGGTGATGGGCCGTTATCTTCGAGCATTTCTTGCAACTCAGTATCCTGGTTATCGCCAACTTTAACATCCAAAGACACTGGTTGACGCGCCATATTCAGGTACTCCCGAATCTGAGCAGGTTCGAGTTCCAGTTCTTTGGCAATTTCCGCTGGAGTCGGCGATCTTCCCAAGGTTTGAGCCAACTCGCGTTGCACTTTTTTGATTTTGTTCAGTTTCTCGGTAATATGGATTGGTAAGCGGATAGTACGACCTTGTTGAGCGATCGCACGGGTAATTGCTTGGCGAATCCACCAGTAAGCATAAGTCGAGAATTTATAACCCCTCATTGGGTCAAATTTCTCCACACCCCGCTCTAATCCTAGTGTTCCTTCCTGGATTAAATCCAGAAACTCCATATTCCGCTTTTGGTACTTTTTAGCAATAGCAACAACCAAGCGCAAATTCGCTTCGATCATTTTTTGCTTTGCCCGCTTACCTTGCGCCACAGTTTGTTGTATCTCGGTTTCCGATTTTTGAACGTGATCAGCCCACTCTTGTGAACTTGGTTCGCGTTGCAACTTCTTCGCCAAAGCTTCCTTGGCGTCAATGAGCGTCATCATTTGTTGCACCTGCTTCCCAAAAACAATTTCTTGCTCACGGGTTAGTAGTGCTACACGACCAATTTCTCGCAGATAGGTTCGCACCATATCAGCCGTGAATTTGGTGTTGAGGTTTTCCGTTTGGGTATTGACAGTAGGCATTGGTGCGATGTCCTCTACTCCGTAAATAAAATGTATGTTTTCTTACTAAAATGGGTTGGAAAAAGTAGTACATCTATCACGAAATATTGGGAGCTACCAAAAGCAATTAATCAATTGATACAGCCGTTGTTAAGACGGTAAGCTCCCAATGATAGGTTCCCCTACCTTTCCTAAATTTTCAATCTAATCTTTTATAAGCACACTGGTTGTTTTGGAGAATTCTTCTTTTGGGCAGTTATGGTAACTGGCAAATCCGAAGTCGGTATGAGTTCTACTTAGCTTTATAGTACGATAAATCAGGCAGATAGTAAAGTATCTTAAGATAAAGCCTGTAATTATAATTCAAAATTGCCCGTTTGCAAAAAAATTAAACTTCCTTGAAATTACTGACTATATCTATAGTGACGCCAAAAACCCCTCTTCTGTTGCCAAAAACTAGCCGGATAACCGAACTTAATTTGCTGTCAGTATGGAGGGATGTTACGAATTAGTCATTGGTCATTGGTCATTAGTCATTGGTTGTTTGCAAATGACTAATGACAACTGACAAATGACAATCTAGAAACCAAGGTCAGCTTTGGCTAGTTCAGCCGCTGCGAATACTTCTGCGTCAGGTTTTTCTTCCCAGGCTGGCTCACCAATTTCTTCGTAAAAAGTTGCGTCATAAGGTCGGGTACGCACTACTACGGGCATAGGAACAGCGTGACCCAATATTAAAGCTTGTTGCTTCGAGTCTAACTTTGCCAACACCGATCGCAGTCCGCTACCACCAGATACACCCGTAAAAATCGCGTCAATGTCTTTTTCGTCATTAAGCAAAGCGGTAATGCGAGTCCCGATCTGGGACATAACCTCATTATCTATGCCCGACGGACGTTGATCAACTACCAAAAGTGTGACAAAGTACTTCCGCAATTCACGAGCAATAGTCCCAAAGATAGTACTTTGTACGATCGCTGGATCAAGAAAACGGTGCGCCTCTTCAATAGTAATCATCAATGGTGTGGGGCGATCGTTAGGATTTTTGCTTTGCAAAAATTTATCTGCTTTCTTGACGTAATGCTCGTGAATTCGCCTGGTGATCATGTTTGTCACCAACATATAAGAGAGCATATTAGACTGGGAACCGAATTCTATCACAACATTCTTCCCAGATTCCAGGCATTGCACAATTTTACTAATGTAATTCTGGGGGCAAACTGCTCGCATATACTTCAAGCTATCCATCCGCAAGAGTTTGCGCTGCAATGCCATAATCGAGCCTTTGTGTCCGCGCTTCTCGTCGCAGAACATCTCGATTTCTTCGTTAGTCATATTTAGCAACTGGACAATCCAAGACTTGCCAAATTCGCTATATAGAATATTGGCGTTATCTAAGGCTGCGTCAGAGAGTCCTAAATCTCGACTACATAACTTAATATCTTCAACTTCAATTTGCTCATAACTCAAATAAAGTTCTTGAGCATCACGCACACCCCGGCGCTTTGTCGATTCTGGGTCGAGAGTGTAGACTTCAACCTTACTAGGAAATAATTGCTTTAGTCCCTTAACAGTATTGACATTCTTACCTTCTGCAACAGCTTCCCAGCCATACTCAGAGTGCATATCAAAAATCAAATTTACTGCCGCGTTTTTACGGATAACACCAGCTAAAAGTAACCGTGTCAGAAAGGATTTACCAGTTCCAGATTTCCCGAAAACCCCATTACTCCGTTCCACAAAGCGGTTTAAATCGATACAAACGGGCACATCCATATCCAAAGGTTTGCCGATGGAAAAATTCCGCCTTTGGGGGTCATCTTCCCAACCAAATACCCGGCGAAAATCGTCAACACTGGCTTCGTAAACTTGACTAAAGTGGCTAGGAATAGTTTTAACAGGTAACAATTCCATCGTTGTGCTAGTTTGTGGCACAAATGAAGCCAAACCCTTCACTGATGGGAGAAAGGGATTTGCCGATTTACCATTTGTTGGAGAGAAAGATTCTTCAGATTCGGGAGTAAACATCAACATCGGCGCGAGGTTGATAGTACCATAAGTACCGCTTCCGGCTAAAACATCTCGTAAAAAAGTGTCTTCCCAACTGGGGGGATTAGCAATAATTCTTGCATTAGCGGCTCCCAATGCTACATCTGTCAGCATACAAAAAAAACGCGATCGCATCCCTTGGACAACGAGAAACTTACCTACTCGCATATCTTCCACAGAAATGTCAGGATGCAATCGTACTTCTAAACCTTCAGTTAGAGAACCTTGAATGACCGAACCTAATGGCTGTGCCGAATTCATCTGATTAGTCATTTGTCATTTGTCATTTGTCATTGGTCATTCTCTACCCATGCCCCATGCCCATTATCTAATCAATCTGAATCGAAGTTGGCGCACTCCCTGTTGCTGAAGTAGTACTGATTAATGGTCTGCGGAATTGGGCATAAAGGCGATCGCGCCAGGTAAAGAATGGTTCATAATCTATATTCTCTGAAAATATTGGTAATCCTTTACCTCTGATAGAAGCTGGTAAATCCAGATAGGGGCCAGAGGGAAACTTTAGCAATATCGATAATCCGGCTACTGCCAAGTCAGCTAAAGTCGGCTCATCTCCTGTTAAATAAGGACTATCTGCCAATAATAATGTTAAGGCTTCCAAGTCTTGTTTTAAAGATGCGATCGCTGACTGAATCACATCTGGGCTGTAACCTACGCCAAAACCCAACACTGTCAGTAAGTCGCTAGGTACTCCTCCAACCAGACTTTTAAATATATCTGGTGTTGAGGTGGGTAATAAAGACTTACGGAAATTTTGATCTTGACTTACGGCTGCAAATAGTGCTTTGCGACCTTTAATGCCTATGGACTCATCAGCCCATTCTTCTATTAATAAAGTTAAACCGCGTTTTTTAGGATCTTGCGGTATTATTGGGCGATCGGGATACTCTAAGTCTAAATACTTAGCTATTTCCGTAGAATCCGCAATGTATCTATTACGATCCTTTAATACTGGGACTTGTTTCTGACCAGTCAGCCGGAACAGTTCTACCTGTCCAATCCCAGGCGTTACTTCTATTTTGCGGTAATCTAGTCCTTTAAAATCTAGAATTAGGCGCACTTTCTCTGAGTATTGAGAGAGTTCCCATTGGTATAATTCCAGCATATTGTATACCTTGTAACTGCTCAACTTTGTTAACTTTAACAATTGTATCTTTAGTTAAAGTAATTTGTATTGGCGTTAGTTGCTTAGTTGTCTATTTAATTGACATCAGCGTTGAACGGATGCCTGATTTTTGGCAAAATTATCGATTAAAAAATATTAATTTCTAATTGATTCAAATATCAAATAATTAAATAATTTAATTCGGCATACATAAATAAACCTAACCGCTTAGTCGCAAGTCTTCAACCGCTAGTTGAATTTCTGTCACCGTCAGCCTATTGAGATATTTAGGTAATTAATTTCTGTACTTTTGTTGAATAATCAATGATTAATTCAGAGATATAGCCTTCTTGCATCTGGGATGCAGGATTTCTGAAACTACTATTTTACGTACAGATTTGTATATAAATCGGGTTTTTAAGTAGAATCTTTCTCCAAGCCTATTGTAATTCATAACTTGTAGATGTAAGATTTTCACACTTTCTTATATCTGACGCTACACCAAATGGGGCTTTTTAACTATTTATTTGGTGTCATTGAGAAAATTTGCTCAATTTACACAAAATATATGCTAAATATGTTTCATACATGTCAGCGTGAGCCGGAGTTAGATATTTTACCTCACCAGCACAAATTATTCTGGTGAAAAATCTTACTTCCCTCTTCAGTTAGATTTTGTGCCTAGCAAAATGTTATAAATCTTTATGTAATGTGTGGACAAAAAGACAAACAAAATTTATGAAGACAAATTACAGCAAATTGCTGACTACGTTAGCAGGCATAGCGGGATTTACTAGTTTCAGCCTCCTCATTACTTTACCATCTGATGCGAAATCAGCACTAAATCCTAACCCCAGTATTTTCAACGAAGCTCCCTATAATCAGGGTCAAGACCTTCAAGCAAACGCTCAATACACACAACGCCAAGAAGTAGCACAGAACACTGGCGGTGGAACGCTAAATCCCAGACCAAGTATTTTTAACGAGCCTCCTTATAACCGTGGTGGTGCTACACCTAGTGAACCTACACCCCGCACCCCACGTCCTATCCCAGAAACTCAACCTAGTACACCGACTACTCCACCAGCACCAGGGGCAAGCGATAATCAAGGCAAAAATTTGTTAGCGTTGGCAGAGTCAAACGCTTCTTTTACAACTTTAACCAAGGCTTTGAAAGCAGCAGGATTAACCGGAGCTTTGCAAGGCACAGATAACTTAACTATTTTTGCACCCACTGATGCAGCTTTTGCTAAGTTGCCACCAGATGCTTTGCAAGAATTGTTAAAACCAGATAACAAAGAAGTGTTGCTCAAGATTTTAACTTACCATGTAGTATCTGGTAAGGTATTGTCCACTGATTTGAAGTCTGGCGAAGTTAAAAGCCTTGAAGGTGGTGCAATCAACGTTAAAGTTGATCCTGCTACTGGTGTAACTGTCAATGATGCTAAAGTGACACAGGCAGATATCACAGGCAGCAACGGTGTAATTCACGCAATTGATCAAGTGATTTTGCCTCCTGACTTGTAGTTTTGAAATCATAGTGCAACCTTTAGTAGATTAGGTTGGCATCAAATCTTAATAGTAAAAAATCCCGTTCAGATGGTAATTTTGGACGGTTTTTTTTTTGACATCCTCCCACCGCTAATCAGGAGTACCTGATATAGCGGGGGATTCCAAAGATCGCTCTTTGGGTTTCCTCTTTCCACGAGTTGATTTGCTTGAAGGAGTTTCCCCACTCAAGTATTGATCAGTCTCTCCAGAGGCGTTAGTTCCGACGTGACCCGCCGTACTCAATCCATGAGCTAATATGTTCCGCGCCGCGTTCTGGTCCCGGTCTTGGGTGTGTCCACAATGAGGACAAATATGAGTTCTAGTGCTAAGAGTTTTTTTGACAACCTCGCCACAGTTAGAACAATTCTGCGAAGTGTAGTGAGGTGGAACTGCAACAGTGACTACGCCAAACACCTTGCCAAAATACTCAACCCATTCACGAAACAGCGACCAGGAAGCATCATTAATCGATTTAGCCAAGCGGTGATTCTTGACCATATTCCGCACCATCAAATCTTCATACGCCACGAGGTCGTTAGACTTCACTACGCACCTTGCCGTCTTAACGGCAAAGTCTTTACGCTGGCGACTTACTTTGAGGTGTTTACGTGCAAGTTTATTTCTAAACTTAATTCTGTTTTGAGAACCTTTTTTAGTCTTAGACATCCGGCGTTGCAACCGCTTCAAAGACTTCTCGCTTTTACGGAGATGACGTGGGTTAGCGACTGTTTCCCCATTGCTATCGGTGTAGAAGTGGTTCAGCCCCACGTCAATACCAATAGTTTTACCCGTTGGTTCTCGTCTTTCTACTCGCTCTTGGTCGATGCAAAACTGGCAATAATAGCCGTCTGCACGACGCACAACCCGCACTCTCTTAAACTGTTTAAGTTGGTAGAAATGCAGGTCACGGGTTCCCCAGAGTTTAAAGGTTCCTGCTTTAAATCCATCCGAGAAAGTGATATACCTGCGGTCCGGTGAAAGTCGCCACCCACAAGTTTTGTACTCTACAGAACCGTGCGTAAGTTCATTCTTAAACTTTGGAAATCCCTTTTTTCCAGATTTATTTTTCTTGCAATTATCAAAGAACCGAGCAATTGCAGACCACGCTCTTTCGGCACTAGCTTGCCTTGCCATCGAGTTCAACTTGGCAACCCAAGGAAAATCCGTGTTAGCAGCAAGGACGGCGCAGAATTTACTCAGGTCGTATCGCCCAATTCCCTTGTTGTCCATCCAGTACCGGAGGCAACTATTACGCACAAAACGAGCAGTTTTAATCGCTTCATCAAGCGACCGATACTGCACGTTTTGTCCTTCTAGTTTGGCCTCAAATACCAGCATATTTACATCATATACACTAACGTAAATCATAAAATGGATTTGCAAAAAACTCAACTGTCCCCTCTCCCTTACTGGCTTATAGCCAGTTATGGGAGGGAGTTCGTCTCGTTTTTCGCCCTCGATTCATCTCGCCGCCAAATCAAAGATTATGGCGGGAGCCTTCTCTCCGATCTAGGTAAATATTTGCTGCGAGTCAGGGAGGCGGCAACCCCAACAAAGGGCGTTCCCAGTCGGAGACTGGGAACAAGGTAATGTCTCAAAGCATTCTCGTTTACTAACTTTCACTTGGTCGCGGCGAGGAGTCCCCCACTATACCTTTATGTTAGTGGCGCGATGTTCGCCGCTCCGGGACTGGGGACTGGGGACTGGGAAAACATTCTAAAATTTGGGAGGAGTTAAAGCCCCGAACATCATTTTTCGTTTGATGACCCAATCCCCAATCCCCAATCCCCAATCCCCAATCCCTAATCCCCAGTCCCTTTTACGTTAAGTTGACACCAATGAGTATTGCTGTGCTTAGTAAGTGGGTTGCATCCAAACGAGAACTGCTATTGATTCACATCACAGGCTAGACATTACATCCCTTGCTACTGCTAAAGTCTGATCAATATCCTCTTCGGTGTGAGCAAAAGATGTAAACCCAGCTTCAAATTGAGAAGGTGCTAAGTAAACACCATGCTCTAACATACCCCGATGAAAGCGTCCAAATTTTGCTGTATCAGACTTTTTCGCATCTTCGTAGTTATGAACTGGGCCAGAGGTAAAGAATAAGCCAAACATCGCGCTGATTTGACCACCGCAAACTGCATGACCAGTCTCTTTAGCAATTTGCAACAAACCATCTGCTAGCTTTTTAGTAATCCGGTCAAGATACTCGTAAGTACCTGGCTTTTGCAGCAATTCTAAAGTCTTAATACCAGCAGTCATCGCCAAAGGATTACCAGAAAGTGTCCCAGCTTGATATACGGGGCCTGCGGGGGCAACCATTGACATGATATCTCGACGACCACCATAAGCTCCCACTGGCAAACCACCACCAATCACCTTACCCAAGGTGGTTAAATCGGGTGTGACACCAAATTTTTCCTGAGCGCCACCGTAAGCAATGCGGAACCCAGTCATCACTTCGTCAAATACTAATAATGCTCCATACTCGTGAGTTAGTTCCCGTAATCCTTCTAAGAACCCAGCATCAGGTGCAATAAACCCAGCATTGCCGACGACTGGCTCAAGAATGATGCCAGCAATCTCGTCGCGGTTTTCTTCAAACAAGGCTTTGACGGATTCTAGGTCATTGAAAGGCGCGGTTAGAGTAGTGCTAGTTGCCGATTTAGGTACTCCCGGTGAGTCTGGCAAGCCAAGTGTGGCAACACCAGAACCCGCCTTCACTAGAAACGCATCGGCGTGTCCGTGGTAGCAACCTTCAAACTTGATGATTTTCTCCCGGTTGGTGAAAGCCCGCATTAACCGCAAAACTCCCATACAGGCTTCAGTTCCCGAATTGACAAATCTAACCATTTCGATGCTAGGAACGGCATCGATGACCATTTCTGCCAAAACATTTTCGAGGACTGAGGGAGCGCCGAAACTGGTGCCTTTTTCTAAAGCTTCATGCAATGCTGCAATGACTTCTGGATGAGCATGACCGCAAATAGCTGGCCCCCAAGTGCCTACATAGTCTATGTATTGGTTGCCATCTACATCCCAAATATATGCGCCTTTAACATGATCAAATACAATGGGTTGTCCACCCACAGATTTAAAGGCACGAACAGGAGAACTGACTCCTCCTGGCATCAGGTTTTGAGCGGCGGCAAAGACTTCTTGTGATTTTGTTGTTTTAATTGTGGTATTTACCAAAGTTCTCTCCTAACAGTGGGCAATAAAAAGCTCTATCTTAGGATAGGGTCAAACAGTGCTTAGAATTTCTATCCTATAAAATTAGCTCAAACATAAAAATAACAATATGTTATGCAAGTCCAATGAAGACTTGACTTGAGATATTCAAACTTGATGGAAACAGAATTCAGGAGTCAGGAGCCAGAATTCAGAATGAGCGTCTTCATTCTGACTTCTGAATTCTTCTTCAAGATTTAAGGCATAATCAAGATTTTTGGCAGCCTTTATGATTGCATCAGTCTAAAAGTGTGTCACAGCTAGATAATATAGTTCAATTAAAAAAACATACCAGTTGCCCTATTCTGAATGGTATCGTGAATCCATAAGTTATTCTCATTAGAACAAACTAGCTGGTATGTCTTCTAACGATTTGCGCTCACTGCATTACACTATCCCTGTTGAAAAAATTCGCTACGATGAACGGGGTCTGGTGCCTGCAATTGTCCAAGACTATCTCGATGGTACTGTCCTGATGATGGCGTGGATGAATCAGGAGTCGTTACAAAAGACTTTGGAAACTGAAGAAACTTGGTTTTGGAGCCGTTCCCGGCAAGAGTTGTGGCACAAGGGGGCGACTTCGGGGCATCTTCAAAAGGTGCAGAGTATCCGTTATGACTGTGATAGTGATGCGTTGCTCATTGGGGTAGAGCAATTAGGAGATGTTGCCTGTCATACTGGAGAGCGCAGTTGTTTTCACCAAATAGAAGGGAAAATTGCTGCACCACCAGGGGATACATTGTCGCAATTGTTTCAAATAATATGCGATCGCCGCGATCATCCGACTGAAAGTTCTTATACCTGTAAACTATTTGCAGGTGGTGATAACAAAATTTTGAAAAAGATTGGTGAGGAAACCGCTGAGGTGGTAATGGCCTTTAAAGATGATGAAGCAGATGCGATCGCAGGTGAAGTGGCTGATTTGCTGTATCATACTTTGGTTGCCCTAGCTCACCATCAAGTTGATTTGAAATCGGTGTATCGCAAGTTGCAAGAACGTCGCCAATAAAGAATATAGGCAAATGGTAATAAAATAAGCAAGCAGGGAAAGTAGATTAAAAACTTGATTCCCCAAGTTTGTCATGTTTAAACAGGCGTTCCCTTTATTATTGGCCATAACACAATACGGTTCAGTTAAGGTTACTGGTGTAGATAATTTGTCTTTGAAGACGCGATGAATCGCCGTCTCTACAAGTGTTTTGGGCCTATCTGAACTGTATTGGGCTATAACAAGTTAACTTAAGCGTGTACCTAAAGGTTGAACCTCTCTGGCTAAACCAATATGTGCCAATGACAATGAGATATGGTTAAACTTTACTCCAGCCAAAGCCCACTGAAGTTCAAGTGTCCCCACCCAGAAACGCGCCCGGTCGATGACATCTGGTAACATTGGATAGTCGCTTTCCATACGCCGCACAATACTTTCTCCGTAATTACCGAGTTGCACTGCAATATCACAAGCTGCATCTCCCAACCCAGCCGTACCAAAATCAATCAGACCGCTGATGCTTTCTGAAATCGGGTCAAATAGAATGTGATACACTGGCTTGTCGCCATCTATCAGTACGGGTGTGTAGTTGAGGTCAAGTTCACCTGTAATTACGGGCACAAAAAGTTCATGTATCCAAGTTTGCTGATGACGCCACAAGTGAGGAAAGAGAGTTTCCTGAACTTGCTCATACAATTGCAACCAATCTTCACGCGAACGTTCTGCACCAGATGAAGATACCCCAGCATTAACTAAAACTTCATAGGGGATGCTGTGCAATTGCTGATGAAATCTGGCTAGTTGGGAGATGATATGCAGTTGGGATGCTTCACCCAGCTTCAGCAAGGTGTTACGAGATAGCGGTTCACCTTTAATAAATCTGTAGCTAGCAAAGCCTTCTTCCAGGTGTTCAAAGTGTGGAACTCGCAGTTCAACGTACTTTTGCACCACTTCCAATACCTTAGCTTCATGGGAAAGTACCTGTTTTCCCCAATCATCTTTGGCAAAGCGACATACAAGCTCATGATTAACAATAACTACATCGTTAACCATTCCATCTTGATTAAAGTCAAGATGCTCAAGAGAGATATTCGGATAGACAACACGAATTTTTTCGAGATACGAGGAAGGAATATTCACAGTAAATCCTGACGCCATCACAACAAACAAAAAATCAAAATTTATCGGACTTTTAGCCGATCGCAGCGACTTATAATGATTTGGCTGTTTGTTGTATCAACGTACCACTGTAATTTGACTCCCTAAAAAATCGTTAAACATAAGCATAATACCATTTTGGTGATTAATCAGCCAAAATTCGATTGAGGTACTGTAAAATTGCGAGAGCGATCGCTACACTCAAGATGAAACCTAGCCAGTAACTATTGGTAATAATTTGTGGTTGATCTAATGCCCATCCACCCAAGGGATGACCAATAAAAGAGCCAACAGCCCAGCACAAAGCATTGATGGAGAAATAAACACCGCGTTGATTTTCCGGGGCTAACTCAGTCACTAAAGAAGCAGAAGATGGAGTATAGGAGACAATCGCCACAGCAAATACTCCTAATGCCAAAATTACCCAAACCAGATGATGAGATGTGGCTGTACCACTTACCCAAATCAGTCCAAAACCAATTGCCCAGAAAATGGCAGAAGCAGTGAGTGCGAGTGTGTGAGAGCAACGTTTTAAGATGCTGGTGACAGGTAACTGACAAATGATGGCGAACACGAGATGCCAAGCAAATAGTCCGCTAATGGTAGTTTCAGTAAATCCCGTGGCAGTACTTTCTACAAGGACAAAGTTTTTGAAGTAAAGCGGGAGGGTGCTGTGGATTTGAGAAATATAGATTGTAAAAAATATATTAACTGCTATGTAGACTAGGAAACGGCGATTGCTTAATACTGCCATCCAAGAAGCAAAATGTTCTGTTTTTTCAGATTCCTTTATCTGCTGTTGTTCAGTTTCAATAATTCCTACATAGACAACACCAAAAAACACCAGAAAAGAGATGGCATCAATGACAAATAGCCATCGATAACTCCCAATTACCGCGATCAAAAACCCTGCCAGCACAATTCCGATCGCTAACCCCAGATTATCAGCTAGTCGAGCGATCGCAAAAGTTTCCCGGCGATTGTCAATTTGGCTGGCGTCAGCAACCACAGCTTCAGCCGCCGGCCAATAGAAACCTATACCTAAACCGCTAATCAAGCTACCGATTACCAAAGAAGTGAAATTATTGGTTGCAGCTAAAACGAGAGAAGCAATTGCTGAAATCGCCGTCGCTAGCAACAAAGTGCGACGGCGTCCCCAGTGTCCAGAATCAGCCAAAAAACCACCCGCAACCCGCCCTACAACGCCGGAAATCGAGGCGCTACCCAAGGCTACCCCAACACTGGTTGCAGATAAACCAAGTTGATTGACAAAAAAGATAGGGGCGTAAAACAGGGTACAGCCAGTGCCAACTTCTGAAAGAAATCTACCAATTGCGAAAATCCATACCTGGGGATGTATCGAAGGCAGCCACGATGATAACTGAGATTGAGAAGCTAATTTCATGAGTTTAAATGTCATAGCTTCGTGACATTTTTGTAATTCTTATCATTGGCTACAATTTTCCTCACTCATTCCACAGGGTTTCCACAGGGATTTTAGCAGTTTTCCACAGGTGCTATACGAGCCAATAAGCTTCTTGCCGTCTGACTGGGGATTGTTAATTAACAGTAGCAAGGAGCTTCAAGGACTGAGTTTTTGTAAAGTAAAGTAACAAAAAATAGGCTTAAAGCCCTATTGTTTCGTTCGTATTTATTTTTTATACAATCGTTTTTAACATTTCGCAGCATTGACAAACCCACCCCCTCTTGGCGCACAATGATTCGGCTTGCTTTTGTAATCCGTTCAACCGTCAGCATCAAATGTGTAAAATATATTACCGTTAGATATAAGCGTAGATTGTCGGCTAGCGAAAGAGCGTGTGAGGTGGCCTAATTGCCGTTTCACCGCAAGCAACTTGTCCCTCTTGATTATCCTCATAGGAGGAAAATCTCATGAAATCAACGGTTAGCATCTTTACAGAAATTCCCGAAACACTCCACGAATCCTTAAAAAACTACTTAGAAACCCATCCTGATTGGGATGAAAACAGAGTATTGACGGCGGCGCTATCATTGTTTTTACTCCAAAATGGAGATAGCGATCGCCGTGCTGCGCGAGTCTACCTAGAAACTTTGTTTCACCACTCGTCAGTAAAAATGCCCTGTATCGATTCACCAGCAACAGCTAATTTACTAGACACCCCATAGGTACTGGTATGAAGGGCGTTATTCTAGCTCATGCTGTTAATGGGGCATAGCTTACACATGCCCCATTCATCGGATTTTAAGCCAAAGCGATCGCTCATCTGGAGAGCAACACCACAACAAAAAAGATCAGTAGAATCTGATCCTCAAAAGGTTCTAAAATTTGGTTCAATCGGCGCTTAGAAACCGCTTATACACGAAATTTTACCCACCTCCGTAGGTTTAAAACCCTCCATTTACCTCGTTCCCAATCTCCGACTGACTGCGAATGCCTTAGCAGGCTTTGCCCTCCCTAACTCGCGAGCAGCCCAATGAGGAGCATTTCCAGCGATCGCCTGGAAACGAGATATTAGCCTAAGTTGACACCAATGCACAGCTATGCATTCCTAGAAACTTCAACTTAAGCACCGTCATATATACCAAAATTGTCAGAGACAAAAAATATTTTCCAGTGGACTTTCTCCCCTGTCCACTGTCTTAAACGGATAAATAAATATCTCAAACACTACCTGGTCTGTATTTGAGAAATATTTACCTATTCTGATTGCCTAAATTTATCTTTTTACTAAAGCTAAAGAAATTCAATAAACAGTTCCCCCAAGAGTAAACAGTCAAGAGTTAAAAAACTCTAGACTGTTTACTCAAGCCTTCGCTTCCAAGTGCTGAGGATGAGCAGGAGATTCAAACTTATACCCTACGCCACGTACAGTTTGAATTAATGCTGGCTGACTAGCATCAATTTCAATCTTCTTGCGAATTTGACCGATATGGACATCTACAACCCGCTGGTCGCCGACATATTCATAATCCCATACCTCTTGGATTAGTTCTGCCCGCCGCCAAACTCGACCTGGATGACTGGCTAAAAAATGCAACAAGTCAAATTCCAGAGCAGTTAAGGGTACTGCTTGGTTATTAAGTGCTACCTCCCGTCGCACTGGATCAATCATCAGTTTTTCAAATACCAAGCGTTTTTGCTCGGCCGTAGTTATCACTCGCTGACGCCTCAAAATAGCTCCAACTCTGACTTCTAGCTCTCCTAGCCCAAAAGGCTTGGTGAGATAGTCGTCAGCACCTTTAGCAAAGCCGCGAATTTTGTCAGCTTCGTCAGCACGGCTAGTCAACATCAAAACAAAAACACCATTACGACTTTGCATCTCTTGGCAGAGGTTAAACCCAGTTACATCTGGTAGATTCACATCTAGAATCACCAAATCTGGGTTAAATTGCTCAAATAGAGTTAAGGCTGTCTTTCCATCTTCGGCAGCCTCCACCTGATAGTTCTGTTTAATCAAAAAGCGTTGGATTAAATTCCGAACAGCAGGGTCGTCGTCAACTACAAGAATCTTGGCAGGAGCCATGACCATTACTTTGCACAAAAATTCGTAAGATTAACAAGAGGGTTGCGTAAAAACGCAGTTGCCACTTTGGGACTAACTAAGAATCTACATGGCTCCGGTATAAGAATCCTGACTATTTAAAAATAAATACTCTAATCAGGATTGTGGGCAATGAGAACGCGAAACTTCTGTTAGCCACAGTGTATGAGCGCTCTGACTTTAGCCGCAACAGTTCTTGATACCAAGACACCTTCTTGATCTGAGTTAGGTGGTAACTTAAAACGTTTCAATTTTAAATCGATATGCGGATATATACCACAAGCGATTATTCAGTATAATTAAAAAAATTCGATTAAGGCACAGTAAGTTGCCAAATTTGAAACAGTAAAGTTGATTTTTTCATAAAAACTCTGCATTTTTAGGTACTCTCCGTTCAAATTCTAGATTAGAGCCAGAACTAAGCAACGACATGAGGGTATACACGGAGTTATAGCGATATGTTAAAGTGACTATGGTTGAAATTACAAAGTCGATCAAACTAACCCGTGCTACTATCCTGGTAGGGAATAAAATAGGTTGAGATTTTAATTTCGATCAAAATAAAACCTAAAGCTGTTTTTTCTTCGACAAAAAACTGCCGCTGACTGAGGCTGAAGTAACAAACTCCCATGAGCGATCAAAATCCCTACGAAAAACTTGGGGTATCAGAAGAGGCTAGCTTCGATGAGATTCAGGATGCTCGTAATCGCCTATTCGAGCAACATAGTGGCGATGCCAAGCATTTAGAAGTAATTGAAGCGGCTTACGATGCGATTTTAATGGATCGCTTACGGATGCGCCAGGAAGGTAAAATTAAAGTCCCTGAACGCATTCGGTTCCCAGAGTTGCGAGTGCAATCGCCTCCTAAAGAAAGTCCAACGCCTCGTGAGCAGTCACCTGCATGGCTGCAACGGATGCTGGATCAACCAACGCCTGCGGATATATTCTTACCAGGAGCTTGGTTTCTTGGTTTGAGTTCTATTAGCCTGTTTTATCCAGAGGGAGGCGATCAGGTTTTGCAGTTAGCATTGGTGGTTGGGGTAGGCACGAGTATTTATTTTCTCAATCGCAAGGAAGGTAAGTTTGGCCGAGCAGTTTTGTTCACCCTGGTCAGTTTAATCATTGGCTTAATCGCTGGGGGACTCTTTGCTATGTGGCTCTTACCACAAATACCATTTCTCAATCTGTCATCGAATCAGTTCTCTACTGTACTGACGTTTATATTCTTGTGGTTGGTTAGTAGCTTTCTACGCTAAATCTATATGCGTAAGTAAGCTTCTAAAAAGAAGATGTGATTGATGTGTATTGTTTATTTGGATGTGATATGTAGTAAGGGCACATATTTATGTGCCCTTACTACGTATATAGCAATACAAAAGATAATAAACATATACTCATTGATATCATCTAGGACAAATGACTACAAAAAACTACATTAGTAATACAAAAACGATTTGAGCAATTAGCATTTCAGGTCGCTACAAAGAACCAGTCGTTTTTGAGGTACTCGCAGCAGTGAAATCCCAACAATTAGCAACCAGATTTCCCACAAGATGAATCCTACAGGCATAGCTTCTACTATAGGTATTGTGGGAATTGCTGTTGCCAGTAGTTCACTTTGCTCTGCCTCAATTCAAGCTACTGGAGGCGGCAGCCCTTCCAGAATGGGTTCCAATACTGCTCGGTTAAGGATTTTTAACTCGGAATTGGGTTTGGGGAAAAGGTTAAAGGGTAAAGGTTAAAGGTTTTTTCTTTCCCCTTTCCCCTTGCCCTTTTCCCCTTAACCGACAAGTATTGGAATGGGTTCCTAGCCTGGAAGCTGGGAACCAGTCAGAGCAAGGGCTGTATCTTTTCTTAGATTTTAGTGCATAACATCTTCACATATTCGGACACCCTGGCATGTTATCTCCAAGCAGCAACCGTGCGAGACTGGGTAAAGCTTCACCATAGGTGGGATGAATATGAACCGATCGCTCTAACAACTGCCAGGTTACTCCCGCTTCCATCAGGGATAAAAATACATGCACCAGTTCAGCAGTTTCGTACCCCACCAGGGTTGCTCCCAGGATTTTGTCTGTGTCCTTGTCGATCACCAGGCGATAAAATCCGAGGTCATGCCCCCACTCGATCGCACGGGCAATTTGGCTCATGGGTAAGGTGACAGCACACGCGTTGATCCCTTGTTTCTGAGCCTGTTCTAACGTCATACCCACTCGCCCAACCTGAGGTTCTGTGTAGACCGCATAGCCAAGGACGCGATCGCTCCGTGTCCGGCTTTCTCCACATAAAATTGCTTTTAAGCGGCGATAGTCCTCCCACGATACATGCGTAAATGCAGGCTGTTTGGCAGCATCCCCAATCGCATACACGCCAGAACAGGTGGTATGGAACTGGTCATCAATTTTGACAAACCCCTTCTCATCTAGCTCAATTCCACTGTTCGCTGCATTTAATGCACCTGTATTTGGTTTTCGTCCAATCACAACCAGCAATGCTTCTCCCTGGAGTTGTTCGCCACTGCTCAGGGTCAGCTTAAACACATTATTCTCATGGGCGACGTGATTCACATTGACTCCAAAGTGCAGCCCAATCCCATCCTGCTTTAATG
Source organism: Nostoc sp. CALU 1950 (assembly GCF_051172895.1). Lineage (NCBI taxonomy): Bacteria > Bacillati > Cyanobacteriota > Cyanophyceae > Nostocales > Nostocaceae > Nostoc > Nostoc sp. CALU 1950. The sequence continues at coordinate 21,168 of NZ_JBDNJQ010000140.1, forward strand.
CTTCTGCTAAGACCTCGCTGACATCAGCCTCTTCCTGTCCAAGGACGCGATCGCCCCGGACAATTAAGTGGGTCTGACTACCCAAACGCGCGAGTCCTTGTCCCAATTCCAAGCCAATATAGCCGGCTCCAATCACTAATAAACGGGCTGGTAAGGTGTTTAAGTCAAAGAAATTGCGGTTGGTCAGGTAAGGAGTTCCTGCAAGTCCGGGAATGTCAGGAATCAGCGATGATGTGCCCGTGTTAATGATTACCAGAGGAGCCTGAAGGGTAAGATCCCCACCTCTGACCGTCCGTTCACCGACAAAGGAAGCTTCGGCACAAATGACTTTGACACCCGCACTTTCCAATCGCTTGTGAATCCCCTGATTAAAGCTGCTGCGGATTCCCCGAACTCGCTCCATGACGGCGGGAAAATCCACTTCAACTTCCGTGTGGATGCCTAACTTCTGGCCCTGGCGCGATCGCCCTGCTGTATGAGCCGCTGCTAAGAAGGCTTTGGACGGAGTGCAGCCATAGTTGATGCAACTGCCGCCTAAAGCATCTCGCTCAAACAAGACAACCTTACGTCCCTCATTGGCAAAATCAGCCGCCAGTGGAATCCCACCTTGACCACTGCCGATGACAATGACATCTGCTGTTTCCATCAGTGCTAAACTCCTTGGGGATAGTTTGTTTTCCTAATATTAGTACTTACGTAAAACTACGCGTGGTAGGGGCAATTAATGAATTGCCCCTACCGTTAAATCAGGGTTTCGGCTATTGTTTGCGTAAGTCCTAAACACTCTCACACTCAAAGTTAAAAACTCTCCACCCATTGAGGTGAGGTTTGGATGGAGTGATGACATTTAAAGTTAGCGAAGCCCACCCGCGATGTACAGAGTTTCGCCAGTGATCCAGGCGGAATCGGAGGAAGCAAGGAAGACAACGGCAGGGGCGATGTCCTGTGGCTGTCCAATGCGACCTAGTGGTGTGTGCGCTTCAGTCTGTTTGCGACCTTCGCTCTCAGTAATTCCTGCTGTGTGCGTACCTTCAGTTTCCACCATGCCAGGATTAATAGAGTTGACACGGATGTTACGTGAACCCAACTCTTTGGCTAGTGACCTCGTGATGGCATCAACAGCCGCTTTGGTAGCGCTATAGATTGAGGCATTGGGGGGTGTAAGGGTGCTGACGACCGAACTGATATTGATAATGCTGCCGCCTGCCGAACCGAAATGCTTGACGGCTTGTTGTGAGGTAAGGATTAATCCCAGCACATTCAAATCAAAGTGCTTATGGAAGTGTTCTTCGGTGATGTCTTCAAGTGGTAAAAGTTCATAAATTCCCGCATTGTTGACCAAAATATCAAGCTTGCCGAAGGCTTGCTGCGTCTCTGCAAACAGATGTTCGATCTCTGCCTTTTTGGCAACATTTGCCTGAACTGTGATCGCCTTACCGCCCGTGCTGACAATCTCATCAACCACGCGATTGGCTCCTTCTTTGCTGGATGCATAGTTGACAACAACGCTTGCACCTTCGGCTGCGAGATGTTTAGCGATCGATGCACCGATGCCTTTAGATGCACCTGTAACAACTGCAATTTTTCCATCTAGTTTTGTCATGCCTGTGATTCCTGTGGTTGTTGGGTTTAAAATATCTGTCCTAAACAGGTGCGAACCTACAAGAATGCACCCATTGAGATTTTTAACGATGTCTCATATCCGAATGGCACTAAGAAAAGCCCAAAACCTTGTGTCATCTCGTTCCCAGCCTCCAGGCTGGGAATGTATTTAAAAGAGGCTCCGCCTCAATT
>NZ_JBDNJQ010000141.1:0-22950 GCF_051172895.1 Nostoc sp. CALU 1950
ATCGAATCTTTGTGATCTAAAATTTTCATCAAAAAGCCTTAACCGAACCGTATTGCTATAGTAGGGGAACTAAATTCTATCTGTCCCTACCAAAAACCTGTATTCTAGACAATTGAAATATTTAGCGTGGTTCTAATTTAGCAACTCGCTCCTCTAATTTATTGACTTGTTGCTTTAATTCAATCACCAAAGTTGCAAGCCGATCAAACATCCGATCTTGCTGTGATAAATTTCCTCTAGAACCAGTTTGCTGTCGTGGGGTAAGTGTTGTCCTTGGGGATGGAGACTGGCCGGTTCGACCTAGTTGAGACTCTATCTGATTTAACCGCGACTCAACACGATTAAAGTCCGCTTCCAGGTTATTTATCCGGGACTCCACTTGCTGGGATGAAGCAGTTTTGGGAAATAACCCAGCCCAGATAATTGTTACTAAAATCCCGGCAAGTACTAGCACCTTGATTTTCTTCATGTCAATAGCTAAAGTCTTACAGAGGTTGTTTGAAAAGTGTTTCGCTGTGACTTGAGGCACTTTTAGATCCCCCCTAACCCCCCTTGAAAAGGCTACGGTGTACACACATCTTTTTGCTGGGTGCAAAATGTGTATTGATCCCCCTAAATCCCCCTTAAAAAGGGGGACTTTGAGAGCTTTTTGCCCCCCTTTTTAAGGGGGGTTGGGGGGATCAAAAGCCTGTGGTGCAACTCTAGAAGACTTGTGTGTACACCGTAGCATTGAAAAGGGGGGAACCAGAATCAAAGTCTCCCTTTGGGGAGCCACTGCGGTCTTCTCTCAAAGGGAGAGGAGCGTCTCGTAGAGAAGGGGGTCTCCCCCATGAGCAAGTTTAGGAGGCTCTAAAATTTTTGATACCGACAAGAGGACTTTTCAAACATCCTCTTATTTATCCTGTTCTAAGTTAGAAAATAGCTTCTGCCAATCGATATAGTTAAGAGTATTGTCTCCTTGTTTTACCTCAAAGGTGACATTACAAGCTGTCGCTAGTTTGAGAGCTTGCACGCAAAGTGTTGCCACATCTTCACGGCTGATTTTTCCCTTAATATTATCGCCTTGCTCAAATATTAATTCCTTACCTCCTGCGTCTTCAGTTAAAGCACAAGGTCTAATAATCGTATAAGGAATTCCGCTTTCTCTTAAACTATCTTCTCCCTTCAACTTCCAAGTTAAAATTCCTCCCAATTGGTCATTTAATTTCACTGCTGGGGGTTCTTCATCTAAATTAATACCTGGGCGTCCGGGACGGGTTACACCTGCTGAACTGACGAGGATAAATTGTGGTAAAGTCGTCTCGCCATAAGCTTTAATTGATTCCAACTGAAAAGTAAAACCACCAGGAGTAAATTTGGGATTTAAAGCGCCATCATATTCAAATTTGCTCAACATCAGTTGGAATGAACAAATTCTACTTTGCTCAATTGGCGGCGCATCTTTGACAACTTTTGCCCGAAATACGGGAATCAAATCTGCAAAGGGAATGTGAATATCTATCCAGGTATTAGCTACCGTGTCAAAGGAATAGCTATAGCCAATACCGTCCCATTTGGTATCTGTTCGCAGAAAGATTTTATAACGCTGACCGTCACCTTTGACGCGCAATTTCACACCTACGTAACCAGATAAGTTGAAGGGTGGATCAAAATTCTTAGTTCTGACTGAAGCAAATCCGCCAGAGTTAGCGGTGGAGACATTACCAGCAAATAAAGCTGTATTGTCTACTAGTTGAATATTACTGGCACTTACGCCACCCATGACAACATCATCCAACGCTCCCCAGTTATCTTTTAATTCTGCTGATGGCTTGGTGAAATCAAATATTAGTTTTTCGTTTGCTTGGGGTAAATATTTGGCCGCAGCTTGGACTAAGTTTTTGACACCTTGATATTCTACATTTTCTGGGGTGTCACCAACGATTTCTGGTTGGTAAAATTTAACACCTTGATAATATTTGGCTCTATCTGCTGTGTCTCCCTCAACTGGTTGTACGCGCACTGCTGTACAACAAACTACAGCTTGGATATCAGCCATAACTAAAGGAGTTAAAGTTTCTGGTTGAGTAATATCCGCAACTACTAAATCTATATCGTTACCAAGAATTGACCGCGCTTTGTCAATATCTCGTACTAGTGCGCGAACTTTATAACCTTGCTCTAGCGATCGCAGCACTACTCGTTTACCTACACCACCTGTTGCACCTGCTACTAATATTACACCCACGTTTCTTCCTCCATTGGGTCTATATTGATTATCCTTCGGACGACCTTGGATTAACTGCTGTACCCAGTTAAGGAAAGGAATTACCTCAAAGTAAGTCAGGGTTTCGATAAACCTGCCTAAGTCCCATTGAGAACGATTTTTGTCAGTCATATTTGCGTCCTCATAACTTTCTTAAGTCTAGCCCAATCAGCCGAGGAAGAAGTAGTTCAGGTATTATCTATTTTACACTTGATTAAGTACCGTATTGGTATTATTTTTTATTCTCCTACTCAGCAAAGTTTGGGTTCAACATACCTGCTTTTACTGACGCAGATGGTATTTAATATAATCATGATTTTTTGGAAGTTGAGTACCCATATACTTTAGCGATCGCTCGGATGACGTAATATGTAATTTAGTATCGCTACCAAAGCAGTAAAGCAGGCAAAATATAGCTTCCGGGCAACAATGCAAAAACTCCTTTTTCATGACAAAGAAAGATTTAAAGCACAGGCCCTATTCCTTGGTAAAGGTATTAACTTACAGACGCTAGATAATTACGTTTCCTTGGCGAGTATGCCACTAATGGTTAAAGCAGGTGAAGCTGGCTACGCAGTATTGCTGGCCTATGGTGTGGTTGTCCTGTTTAACCTTGAGCCTGTAGAAAAGGTAGCTTTTTTGAGCAAACTATCCTCTCAAATTAGTGGTTCTTTTGCCAACCCGGAAACTGAAGAGGTGGAAGTTCAACTCAGTATTACGGACAGTGAACGAGCTAAGGAAGGAAAAATTTTACTGCATGAATTGTGTATAGAACGCTTGCAGATAGTAGCTGATATTCTCGCCAAAAGTGTTGTGCTGTCTCACTATGAAACCAGCCTAGCGACTGTATTCGATCAAATTGAACCGTTTGCAGCTAGTCTCCAGCGTGAAAACAGAAGTAGACACCAGAGCCGGGAATTACTGCGTCAACTAGGGACTACCTTATTAGTTCAACATAAAATTGTCGGTCAAGTAGAGATTATCGATAAGCCAGAGTTGCTCTGGGAATCCCCACAGCTAGAAAACTTATATCTGCGCTTGGAGGATGAATACGAAATCCGTGAGCGTCACCATGCCCTGGAACGTAAACTAGATTTAATTTCCCAAACCGCCCAAACAGTGCTGGAGTTCATGCAGCATAGTAGTAGTCAGCGTGTAGAGTGGTATGTGGTGATTCTGATTGTGGTAGAAATTCTGCTGTCACTGTACGACATCATTTTCAAAGGCTAAATTTAGGGTTGTGATACCAATTCGCAATTCGCAATTAAAAAACTTAGATACAGCGTTAGGGGAAGTGGTTATGTAAAGCTCACCAACACGCTAACTCTAGCATCCATTAAAAAAAGTTTACATCCCCGTTAGGGGAAGTGGTTATGTAAAGGTTATTGTCTCTGTGAAAGCGTTGTTTGAGCTGTTCGGTTTACATCCCCGTTAGGGGAAGTGGTTATGTAAAGAATTTTCAATGATATTTCTATCGCTGTCAATATGTCGTTTACATCCCCGTTAGGGGAAGTGGTTATGTAAAGACGATTTGGAGTTTATATCCTTGCGGAGCTGCGTGGAGTTTACATCCCCGTTAGGGGAAGTGGTTATGTAAAGTTACTCGGAAACGATACTGCACGCAAAGCAAAAGTTTACATCCCCGTTAGGGGAAGTGGTTATGTAAAGGAACCCTGGATTCAGAAGAAGCCAAGCAGGCATTTTAGTTTACATCCCCGTTAGGGGAAGTGGTTATGTAAAGGAAGAATCTGTTCAAGCTGGACTAACTGAAGTAAGTTTACATCCCCGTTAGGGGAAGTGGTTATGTAAAGTTTTGTTATGTCAATTATTGATAGCGGATTAGGTTTGTTTACATCCCCGTTAGGGGAAGTGGTTATGTAAAGTTTTCATCAAATGATTGATTTGTTGATGAGTTTTGTGATTTTAGGTTTACATCCCCGTTAGGGGAAGTGGTTATGTAAAGAGTTACCTTTTGGAAACCTTACTGGGAGCGGATTTCAGATACTCCAATCGACACACCTCTTGAAAAGTACAAAAAATTTTCAAAAAAGTATCAATTTTGCAGTCTGAAAAGCTTACTGCATAAGGCATCGACACACCTCAACGGAATTATGCGGTTTTCAAGGTTCGGGCGAGGTGTGTAGATGAGCATCAACACATTTAAAAAAGGGTATAGCACGTTACCTATGATTGTCAAGTCTTGGGCTTATTTTTCCTACCTCGCCAAGTGCAGGTGTACGCGCAAAATTCCTTGAATTACCTGTTGGACAGCTTCTTTACTCAAACTGCCATCTACCCGCACAATTCGTGAGGGATGGGATGCTGCTAAATGTGCGTATCCTTGCTGAACGCGGCGATGAAAAGCGATTGTCTCTTGTTCAATGCGGTCTAATCCTAGTTGGTCTGAGAGTTTGCGGGACAGTCCAACTTCGACATCGACATCTAGCCAAATAGTTAGGTCACTTTCTAAACCAGCAGTAGCAATATAGTTAAGCTGATTGATTAAACTCATATTCAGACCGCGACCATATCCTTGGTAGGCAATGGTAGAGTCAGTGTAGCGATCGCATAAAATATATTTCCCGGCTGCGAGATTTGGTTTAAGCTCTTGTTCAACGTGTTGCGATCGGTCAGCAGCATACAATAAGAGTTCTGTCACTTCTGCAACTGGTTTATCCTCTGACTTTTCTAGTAACAAGCGGCGAAGATGTAAACCTAACTCTGTTCCCCCTGGTTCACGAGTTACCACCACAGAAACACCTAGACTTTCCAACCACTCAGAACAAAGCTGCATTTGGCTGGTTTTGCCACAGCCTTCCACCCCTTCAAATACAATTAATTTGCCACCCATGCTTTTTTGTTCGCTGCAATAAACTGATTCGCTGACGTTTGATCAAGAATAGCGCGAAGTGGAAAATCTTAACCTGCGATCGCGTAGGCGTAGCCCATCGTAGATATCGCAGCTTATGATTGAATACAGTTCAGATAAGACCAAAACACTTGTAGAGACGGCGATTTATCGCGTCTCGAAAACTATGATTGAGTCACTAAAATTTGCTGGAACTTAAACGGTATAGTATCTCCCCAGCTTTGGGCACAAGCAATATACCTTCATCCTCTCGATTAGCCCATTCTGCTAGTCTAATAGTATCCGGGTCACGATAGTTCAAGTTATGAGCAGCACAGCGTTCAGCAGAAATGCCAGTAGCTAAAGTGACACGAAACCGTGCTTGTTCCCCTTCTATAAAATCAAAAGTACCCATCCCTTTTAAATGAGTACTATGAGCCAGCACTCCAGCAGGATACTCTTGGAATTTATCCCACTGTTTGAGAAAGTAATCCCGCACATGATAGCCAACTTGGGACAGAATTTCGCCGTGTGTATAGCTAAACTCGGTTATATGAGGAGCATATATAATTACTTCACCTCCATCAGCAACTACTGGCTCTAGTTTGTACATTCCTTTAGCTGCTGTCCAAATGTCATCATACATTTGAGGCATGACTGAAAGCACTTGTTTAAAAGGCTGATCTACATATTTAATATGCAGTTTAGCTGATAATTGTGCAGCAGCTTCCCAAGCTGACTCTGGTTGATCTATATAAAGTCCAGCTAGCTGATTTGTTTTTGGTGCGACCACCATCGCCAAACAAAGCTTTGGGGTAGAAATCAGGCTAGCGGCTCGGTTAATCAAACGCCGGACTGGTGTTATTCCGAGTGTACCAATAATTTCGTAACAAGTGATTAAAGCACCTAACCAGTGTGAGAGATTAATTACTTCTTGACCACTAATGCCAGGAAAAAAATATTTATTTCCACCAGAGAAACCGACAACTTCGTGGGGAAAAACTGGGCCGCAAATCACGATCAAATCGTATTCTGTTACAAGCTTATTCACACGCACATCAACTTTTTGATGCAGCATTCCATTACTAATTTCTGCTATCTCATCTGCCGAAACTATTCCACAAGAAATAAAGGTATCTGGCTCATTCCAAAGATGGTTAAAAATGCGAACTTTTTTAAAAGTTGTCTCTCGTTCCTCCGGTGTGATTCCTACCAAGTGATTGATTTGTTCTTCACTCATAGGATTATGTGTACCCAGAGCAATTAAAAAATCTAGAGCCGCTACTCTTTTACCCAACTCCTGATGCAGCAATCGAAACATTTGAGGGATGGGAGCAGTGCGGGTACTATCTGGAATTAACACTAAGATGCGCTGTCCATCTAACTTAGGGTCTGCTAAAGCTTGATGAATTAGCGCAGAAACTTGCTCATCTGAAAGTGTGCCGTTATTTACAGCCAGTGAATACATGATTAAACTCCACTGTAGATACTAAATCCACCATCTACCGGCACGACTACCCCGTTAACGAAACTAGAACCTGAACTACATAACCAAATCAAAGTGCTGAGTAATTCATCTGGTTTTCCGAAACGTCCGGCGGGGGTATGCTCAATGATTTTTTGCCCGCGAACGGTCAAACTACCATCAGAATTTAGAAGTAAATCTCGATTTTGTTCGCCAATAAAGAAACCTGGTGCGATCGCATTTACTCGCATTCCATCACCATACTTTTGGGCGAGTTCTACCGCTAGCCAGCGAGTAAAATTATCTATCCCCGCTTTAGCGGCTGAGTAGCCAACCACGCGGCTAATCACTCGGATAGCAGACATAGAAGAAATATTGACAATACAACCGTGGGGCTGATTTTTTTCCGCCATTGCTTGACCAAAAACCTGACAAGGCAGTAGAGTACCAAGTAAGTTGAGGCTAACCACTTCCTCAAAAGCTGCGTGTGGCATATCAAAAATAGTCGCATCAGCAGTAATTGTGGCAGCCGGAATATTCCCACCAGCCATATTTACCAAGATATCTATTTCACCCCAACACTGTATAATATAATCCCTGGCGATTTCTAATTGAGAGCGATCGCTAACATCTGCTACCACAGCGATACTTTCTCCACCATTGGCAGTAATCTCAGCCACCACCGCCCCCGCCCGTGCTTCATTGCGACCCAAAACCACAACTCGCGCTCCCGCCAGAGCCAAACCCTTTGCCATAGCCCCACCAAGCACACCAGAACCACCAGTAACTACCGCTACCCGCTCCGTCAAGCTAAAAAGTTTACTTAAAATCAAAATGATTCCCCCACTTAGTAAAATTCTCTGCGTACCTCTGCGCTTCCCTCCGCGCCCCTTTGCGTTTAAACTCCCCCTCAATTCCCCTCAATTCCCCTCAAACTTATAAGCAACCTTAGCGAGGTCATAAGCCAAAGCACGAGCCATCTCATACCCTTCCTCCTCCTCAACCAATCCCCGCGCAACCAATCCAGCCAACCAGTTACAAGCTACCCGCCGCCAGACATTATGACGAGCCGGAATCGAAACAAAAGCCCGTGTATCATCATTAAATCCAGCAGTATTATAAATTCCAGCAGTTTCCATTACCTGATTGAAATAGCGCTCCATACCATTTACGCTGTCGTGAAACCACCAAGGCGGCCCAAGCAATACAGTAGGATAATGACCAGCTAACGGAGCCATCTCGCGGCTATAAGCGCTTTCATCCATACCAAAAATGATTAAGCAAAAGCGCGGATCATTACCGTAAGCTGACAACAACGGGCGCAGATTTTGAGTCCACTCTATTTTTACGGGAATATCAGCACCTTTATCAGATCCAAATCTCTCAAATAAAGCCGGGTTATGGTTACGCATCACACCACAATGCATTTGCATCACCAACCCATCTTCTACACTCATCCGCGCCATTTCCATAAATATATGGCCGGTAAAATTTTCTACATCACCTGGATTCAGCTTGCCGGCTAATGCCCTAGCAAAGATAGCTTCAGTTTCTTGGTCAGAAAGGCGTGTGGTATAAGGTGTAGCTGCACCTTGGTCGGTAGCTGTCGCGCCCATTTTTTTAAAGAAAGCTCGACGTTCTTCTAAAGCTTCCACAAAAGTGGCATAAGTGGTAACTTCTCTACCAATACTGCTTTCCAATTTAGTAAGATTTTCCCGCCAGCTAGGAGCATCTAGGTTAACTACTGCATCTGGGCGAAAAGTTGGCCTAATTTGAGTAAAACCTTCTTCGTGGAGCGATCGCTGATTCTCTAGGTTATCACTGGCGGCGTCGGTAGTACAAAGCACTTCGATGTTAAAGCGTTTGAATAAAGCACGAGGGGAAAACTTAGATGAGGCTAACAAACCTTCCAGATAATCATAGATATGTCCGGCGTTGTGAGAATTTAAAGGTTCATCTACACCAAAGACGTTAGTTAGTTCCTCTTTCAGCCACAACCCAGATGGAGTCCCCTGGAACAGATAAAAATGGTCTGCGAACAATTGCCAGATTTTGCGGTGGTTGGTTTCTACTGGTGAACCATCACTAGTAGGTATACCCAAAGCTTGCAGAGGTACGCCCCGACTGTAGAGCATCCGCAAAAGGTAGTGGTCAGGAATAATCAGTAATTCCGTCGGAGAACCAAAACGGGCTGCGGGATTAGCTAACAAAGCCGGATCTACGTGTCCATGTGGGCAAACTAGAGGTAACGCAGATATGCTGTCAAAAAATTGATGGGCTAGTCGTCTTTGAACTGGTTCTGGAGAAAAACAGCGATCGGGAGATAAACTCGGTTTTTTAGTTAACATACTTTTTATTTGGTTAACAGTTTCAAATAAATTGTTTTCAATCTTAAATTGTTAATAATGCTGCACTACTACCACGCTCTACTAAAAAAGGAGATAAAACGCGGTTTTCTACAGTTTTTTCTTCTAATAAATCGAGTAACATTTGCATGGCATAGCCACCAATTTCTAACATTGGCTGGCTAACTGTGGTCAGTGCCGGTGTAACGTAACAGCCTATAGCAATACCATCAAATCCGACGAGACTTAAATTTCGCGGTACTAAAATACCTAATTCTTGGCAAGCTAACAGAGCGCCAACTGCCACCATATCGTTGTAACAAAATATGCCTGTAACTTCCGCAGCCAATAGTTTAGACAGCATATTTTTTCCGGTGTTCACATCGCTGCTTCTGGTATCGTATTCATCACTAATTGAAACCCAATCAGTATTTAGTGGAATACCAGCTTCCGTAAGGGCCATTTGATATCCTTCTAAGCGTTGCTGGTTTGATCTGCTGCGATCGCCTACACCAAGATAACCAATAGCAGTGTGTCCCAGACTTATTAGATGCTCTGTGGCTAATTTAGCACCTAAGCGATCGTCTATTGCTACTGAGTGTAATATTTCCGATTGATCTTCGGTCTGACTATTAATCAGAACTGTAGGTACAGCAATTTGTGTTAGTTGTTTGATATGCTGCTTACTAATTCGTGAATCTGCTACTAAGATCCCGTCTACTCTCCGGCGATGAAAAGTATCAATAGCTGCCATCTCCTGCTCAAAATCTCGGTGTGAAGCACTCAACAAAACACTCAAGCCTGCTGGCCTGGCTATCTTCTCGATTCCCTCTACTACCTCAGCAAAAAAAGGATCTGCGATTGAAGTTACTACTACACCAATAGTATTAGTACGCTTATTTTGCAAACTTTGAGCAATAGCATTCGGCACATAGCTCATCTCCTGCGCCAGTCGCTTAATTTCTTCTCGCACTTTTGGGCTAATTAGAGCGTTATCTCGCAAAGCACGTGAAACTGTAGAATGAGAAACCCCTGCTCTGCGGGCAATATCTTCAATTGAAATTCTTCGTTTATTCATTTTTTATCTTAGAGGTTGTTTGAAAAGTGTTTCGCTGTGACTTTAAGTACTTTTAGATCCCCCTAAATCCCCCTTAAAAAGGGGGACTTTGATTCCAGTTCCCCCCTTTTTAAGGGGGGTTAGGGGGGATCTAAAATTTTTGATACCGACAAGAGGACTTTTCAAACATCCTCTCAGTGATTAAGTATTGCACACGTGTGCATTTGTATGTATTATAGAAAATAATCGTTATTTGTCAAGAGATTTATACAACTCACATTTTGCATAAAAAGGAGTTAGGAGTCCTGACTTTTACCTCCACCCATAACTACAACTACGAATTAGGAATTACGAATTAGCTTAACTTTTCTTAATAAAAATATGATTCAGCAGTCAATGATTATTATCGTCATGGGTGTATCTGGTTCTGGCAAAACTACCATCGGAAAACTGTTAGCAGATTCGTTAGAATGGGAGTTTAGCGACGCTGATAATTTTCACTCGCCAGAAAATGTTGAGAAAATGCGATGCGGTATCCCTCTGAGTGAAGCAGACAGGATGCCTTGGTTACAAGATTTGCAAACAGCTATCAAGCAATGGTTGCAAGAAAATAAAAGTGTGGTGCTGGCGTGTTCGGCTTTAAAAGATAGCTATCGGCAATTTTTGCTATTGGATAGCGATCGCATCAAGCTAGTTTACCTCAAAGGATCTTATGAGTTAATTCAAGCACGGTTACAAGAGCGTAGCAATCATTACATGAATGAAAAACTCCTCGGCAGTCAGTTCAATACTCTTGAAGAACCGTTAGATACCATATCTATTGATGTTGCACAGCCACCCCAAATAATTGTCCAAAACATTAGAACGGCTTTGGAAATTTAGCTTATTGATGACAACCATAATATTAAGATTAATCACGTCTCTACGAAAACACGAACTTTTGGCAACTAAATTACATCAGATGTAAGTCTAAAGAAATTATAAAAGCAACCACATAACTGGAGTGGTAGGAGAAAACTAGTGTTTCTAAGATTAGCGCAACAACATCAACAATTCGTCCAAGACTTAGTCATGAACCTCCAAGCCTTGACAATTATACTTGAGCGACGTGGTTATACTGCGTCTTGTTATACATGCGGCGACCAAATGAAGAGTGCTTCATTTATAGTTAGCCTCAGAGAAAAACACCTAATTCGGTTTTTAGTCTCTGATTACGGGATTACTTGGATGGAATTGTGGGACGATCGCGAATTAATGAAGTTGGAGGGTGCAGAAGCAATAAATCAGCTAGAAGAGTTGGCTAATCTTATTAAGTATTCCACTGCTGTGCAATTAGCAATTTGATACCCCCTGTCTGAGTCCGACAACAAAAAAACATAAATATAGGTTTTGCACAGGTGTGTAATACAAAAGATTAGCTTATATTTAGTCAATTTATACACAAGTGTGCAAAAAGCAAAAGTACCATTTTTCTTCGGAACCAAAAAGATCGAAGAAAAGCGGGTGAAGTAAACCATCCATATCCATAGATCGGTCTACAAATACGAAATGAAACTTAACACACGTTTTTGCACACGTGTGCAAAAATAAGTTTAAGACAGGTTTTGCACACATGTGCATAAGGAGCGCATAACATTTAACAAATCAATATCGACAAGTAGGAAGATATGTCTCAAACTCTAAATAATGTCATTGTTCAAGCTCAAAACAATCCTTTACATTCCCTAGAAGAATGGGAAGAAGACTTACTTAATCGCTATCCCGATCCGGAAAGCATAGTTAAAGAAGGTAAAACCACCGAAGAGTATAGAAATTACGAAACGACTATTAGAGATACAGTCAAAGAGTTTTATCGCTTAAACCATATTAATCAAACATACGATTTTGTACTTCAAAAAGAAAAAAAAATTTTAAAGTTTGACAAGAAAGAAATGTCTGTTTGGGATGCAGTCGAATTTTTGAATCAATTGGTTGATGATTCCGATCCTGATACAGACATGGATCAATTACAACATTTATTGCAAACATCAGAAGCTATTCGCGCCGATGGTCATCCTGATTGGATGGTACTTACCGGCTTCTTTCACGATATGGGGAAAGTGCTTTGTCTATTTGGTGAACCTCAATGGGCTACCGTAGGCGATACTTATCCTGTAGGTTGTGCATTTTCTGATAAGATTGTTTTCTCAGAATTCTTCAAAGAAAACCCTGATTATAATAACCCCAATTACAACACTAAATATGGTATTTACGAGCCGAAGTGTGGATTGAGTAATGTACATATTTCATGGGGGCATGATGAGTATTTTTATCAGATGATGAAAAACTATTTGCCCGAACCTGCATTATATATGCTTCGCTATCACTCATTTTATCCTCAACATCGTGAAAATGCGTATGAACATTTGATGGATAAACACGATCAAGAAATGTTTAAATGGGTGAAGTTATTCAACCCCTACGATTTATATTCCAAAAACCCTATTCCTCCTGATTGGCAGAAATTAAAACCATACTATGAAGATTTAGTGGCTAAATATTTACCTGCAACGTTAAAGTTTTAAACTGCTTGAAGAAGAATTCAGTATTCAGAATTCAGAATCCTCGATCTATGAAGGGATAAGTAAAACGGCGTGAATAATTTAAGGTTTGTAGTGGGGACTTTAGTCCTCTCTTAAGGGCTAAAACCCTTATACCAATTTTGTATGAAGCTGCATAGAATTAGATCCCCCCTAGCCCCCCTTAAAAAGGGGGGAACTGGAAAAACATCTATCAAAGTCCCCCTTTTTAAGGGGGATTTAGGGGGATCGAGATATGTGCAACTTCACATTAAATTGTTATTACTACAAGCTGATTAAATTTTACATTACTTAATGTAGTTTGGTTTTTTCTCGCCGACTTACTTAGAGCAATAACAAGATATTACATCAGGCTTAAAAATATTATCTTGTTTACTCCTCTATTGCCTTTAAGTGATGGAGGAACAATAAGAAATAAATACTCTTGACAAGTAGATTTGAGTCAACTTAGAAAATTTCACCAAAGGATGTTTACATTTCTCAAAATATAGCATTCACAATCCAAGAGTTCTCTACTATAACAGTATCTTTTCTGAAGGAGTTTGATTGAGAAATGTTAACGTTTTTAACATTAAATCAATTATTGAATAAGCTGATTTATGCAAAGTCCTTGAAATGAATACTTTGGGTTATATCGAGAGATTTAAAAATCTTTTGTATTTGTAAAGTTCAATAAACAAAATTAATTTTTGCACGGGAGCAGGATAAAATAAAAAAAGTCAAAACTAATAAAGTTTACAAGTTTAATAAAATCAGTTTTTGGAAGTTTCACTTAAAAGCTGTTTTCAGTCCACGCACTACTACCGAAGTAATTTCACCAAAAAGATAAGGCGATTATATGAAGTAGTGTAATGTTCATGATTTTGCTTTAAAAACATCTAGTTTCGTGAAACTAATAGCACTAACTCCAATTGCGTCAACGCAGAAGACCTTTGGAGTTGAAATTCCAAAAGCTAGTAGTATCACTCAGTTAGGTCTAAAAATTTCAGACCTAGTTCGTATTTTGATGACTGTGCAGATTTATATTCTGCTGATCTTTCTCAAATTTAAATCCGTTGTTAGAAATAAATATGAAAAGAATTTCGCTCATAGTTGGCATATTAGGTTTTACGGTTGTTGGTTGCACGAATGGCGCTCAAAATGGCAACGCTGCAACTAATACTACTAACACTGCTACCAATATAAGTGCAGAGAGTCTTGGTACTCCCAATAGAAAATTGCAAACAATCGGCGTCGCCTTGGGTGACTTGGGCAATCCCTTCTACAATGCAGTGCAGAAGGGAGCTGAGACAGAAGCCCAGAAACTTGGGGGTAATATCAGAGTTAATGCGGTTTCCAGTGGCTTTGACTTGAACCAACAAAGCAACCAAATCGAAAATTTCACTGCTGCGAATACTGACCTAATTATCCTCAGCGCTGTTGACAAAAAAGGAGTTAAACCAGTTATTGATCAAGCAAGGCTTGCAGGTAGGGTTGTGATTGCAGTAGATTCAGCCGTTGATGCAGATGTGGATGCAATGATTAGCTCCAACAATACCCAAGCTGGTGAGGTTGCTTGCCAATATATTGCCGATCGCCTCAAAGGTCAAGGTAGTGTAGTCATCCTCAACGGAACTCCGATGGACTCAATCAATCAGCGAGTGAGTGGGTGTGAGAAGTCATTATCCAAATATCCGAATATTAAACTCATCTCTAAAGAGCAAAACGCTGAAGGGACAAGGGATGGAGGTCTAAGAGTCATGAGCGATTTGCTGACAACCTTTCCCAAAATTGATGCCGTTTTTGCTACGAACGATCAAAGCGGTGTCGGCGCAGATTTAGCAGCTAGACAAGCAAGACGCAATGAATTTTTTATTGTTGGGGTTGATGGATCGCCTGATGCAACCAAAGCAATGGAAGATAAAGATGGTTTATTTGCTGCAACTGCGGCTCAAAACCCCGCAGAGATGGCTCAAAAAGCGGTTCAGATTGGCAACGATATTATTCAGGGTAAAAAACCTGAGTCATCTGAGATTCTAATTCCAGTCAAGTTGGTTACTAGAGAGAACCTCAGCAGCTATCAAGGCTGGTAATTTATAATTCGTAATTCGTAATTCGTAATTATAAAACACAGAAAAAGGCTTGATACAGGAGGGTTAAAACATTTTACCCTGTTTTTTTAATACATCGTTTTCAAAGTTGTGTGAGTAAGAATGACTTGTAGGAGATATATGAATGTGAAAAAGATTGCGTTCACCTCTGGTGTTACGCGAAGCGTAATCGCAGCTAGTCTACTAGGTATTATCAGTGGCAGTCTTATAGGCTGTACAAATGGTTTTCCCGATGACAACACAGCTACTAACACTGATACTAAATCGGCTACGAATATTAGTGCAGAAACTAAAACCGCCACTGGCAATAGAAAGTTGCGAGCGGTTGCCTTCACCGTTGGCGATCTAAGTAATCCTTTCTTCGTTGTTATGGGACAAGCAGTTGAGGCAGAAGCTAAGAGAATTGGCGGAAAAGATGTCAATGTTATTATAGCTTCCAGTGCTTATGACCTCAACCAACAAGCCAATCAAATTGAAAATTTTACTGCTGCGAATACTGATATCATTGTTTTGAATGCTGCTGATAAAAGTGGAATTAAGCCGATAGTTGAAAGAGCAAAAAAAGCAGGTAAAATTATTATTGCCGTAGACACAGGTGCAGAGGGAGGCGTGGATGCCACCATCACAACTAATAATGTCCAAGCTGGAGAAGTTAGTTGCAAATATATTGCTGACCGCCTTAAAGGTAAAGGCAATGTAGTAATAGTTAACGGGCCACCAGTGGACTCAGTAATTCAGCGAGTTAGTGGCTGCGAAAATGTATTATCCAAATATCCCAATATCAAAATCCTCTCTAAAAACCAGAATGCAGATGGTAGCCGGGATGGAGGACTGAGAGTTATGACTGATTTGCTCACAACCTTTCCGAAGATTGATGCTGTTTTTGCCATTAACGATCCGAGTGGACTTGGCGCAGAACTAGCGGCTAACCAAGCACAACGTAAAGATTTCTTTATTGTCGGGGTTGATGGTGCGCCAGAAGCAATAACTGCGATCGCCAATAAAGATGGTTTATATGCAGCAACTGCTACTCAAAATCCGCGAGGGATGGCCCAAAAAGCAGTTCAAGTTGGGAATGACATTTTAAATGGTAAGAAACCTGCTAATCCAACCATTCTGATTCCAGTTAAGTTGATCACAAAAGATAACGTCAGCACAGAAAAAGGCTGGGAGTAATAAAAATTGTGAATTTGCAATTGAAAATTATGTCTTTTGATATAACTCCTTTGGCGCATTTGTAAAGTTTTTGCACACACCTAGAATGTCCGACAGTTTTCATTTAAATTAATACCAAACCTCATCTTTATGCCTGTCTTTTATTTAATAGAAAAATGGGTTTAGAAAGAGGTTAAAACTCTGCTGCACCGAATCGATAACCGCTATGTATGTGCATCAGCGGAAAGTCTGAGTGTGCATTTATAGCACTTAGACTTTCCCAACAATCTTTATAAACTAACGTTAACAACAAAGGATGAAAATATCTCTTTTCCACTCCTAGTCAGCTTTTAGAACATGATTTTGCGATCAATCAAATATGAATTTATTAATTTCTAATTGAGGTTCGCGAATTTTAAATAGTTTTTATAGGTTTTGCTCATGACCACCAATATTGAAACCTCACGTTCTGATACACCAACTAGCACCCCAGTGTTAGAAATGCAAGGGATTACAAAACGATTTCATGGTGTATCTGCGCTCCAAAATGTTAATCTCACCATTTATCCTGGAGAAGTTCACGCCCTCATGGGTGAAAACGGCGCAGGTAAAAGCACATTGATGAAAATCCTGGCTGGGGCTTACATTGCCGATGAAGGAGAAATTCGCATCAATGGTCAACCCTTGAAAATTACCGATCCGGCGACAGCACGGAAGGCCGGTATTAACCTCATTTATCAAGAACTGAATGTTGCACCGAATTTAACCGTTACCGAAAATATGTTTATGGGTAGCGAGTTGCGGCGAGGTCAGCTTTTAGACCGCAAAGCAATGCAACTGGAAGCAGAGGAAGTACTGGAAAGCCTTGGAGCCAATTTTACCGCCCAGACTATAGTTGGAACCTTATCGATCGCAGAACAGCAGCAAGTCGAAATTGCCAGAGCGCTGAAAGATAAAAGCCGCGTTTTGGTGATGGATGAACCAACAGCAGCCTTATCTGACCGCGAGAGCGACCATTTATTTGAGGTAATTCGCAAACTACGGCGTGATGGCATTGCCATTATTTACATCAGCCATCGGATGGAAGAAATCTATGCCCTAGCTGACCGGATTAGTGTGTTGCGTGATGGTCAATATATTGGCAGTCTGACACGCAGTGAAATTTCTCCCCAGCGATTAGTGCAGATGATGGTCGGTCGCTCCATGCAAGACTTTTACGAACATCAACGGCAAATGCATCCTGGCCCAGTGGTGCTGTCAGTCAGAAATATGAGCGACGCCCGCAAGAAAATTGAGCCGGCTAGTTTTGAACTTCATGCTGGAGAAATTCTGGGTTTAGCTGGGCTGGTTGGTGCAGGACGCACAGAACTATCCCGGCTGATTTTTGGTGCTGACCGCAAAGCCAGTGGTGAAGTATTCTTGAATGGCAAAAAACTGGAAATTAATACACCTAGTGATGCGATCGCGGCGGGAATTGGCTACGTCCCAGAAGACCGCAAAGACCAAGGTTTATTTCTGGAGATGAGCGCCCGCAAGAATATCGCCATCAACACACTCAAGCAGGATGCCAAAGCTGGAATTGTTAACTGGCCTTCAGTGAATCGCCTGTCAACAGACGCGGTAGAAAACTTTAATATCCGCCTAGCCAATTTGGAAATTAGAGCATTGGATCTTTCTGGTGGTAATCAGCAGAAACTACTGCTAGCGCGATGGTTAGCCATTAAACCGAGAGTACTGATGTTAGATGAGCCGACACGCGGCGTAGATATCGGTGCCAAAAGCGAAATTTACCGAATTATGAGCGAATTAGCAGCACAAGGTGTTGCTATTTTAATGGTTTCCAGCGAACTATCAGAGATTGTCGGCATGAGCGATCGCGTCTTGGTGATGCGAGAAGGACAGCTGGTAGGCGAACTGGATGGCAGTCTTGGTAAAGAAATCACCCAAGAAAAGATTATGCATTATGCAACTGGAGCATCGGAGGTATTAGCATCATGAGTCAAACAGTCAGACCACCTGCCAATAAATCAGCCAACAATCCCGTATCCCGCAACCGGAAATCAATTAGCACTCTTCTGGAAGTTGCGGGTATTTTGCCAATCCTAGTAATTATCTGCATCTTATTTGCATTCCTTTCTCCCAACTTCCTCACCGGCGGTAACATCATTAATATCTTGCGTCAGTCATCAATTAATATTGTGCTGGCGACAGGAATGACCTTTGTAATTCTCACCGGAGGTATTGACCTTTCAGTTGGGTCAATATTGGCTGTTTCTGCCGTAGTTGCCCTGCTAGTATCGTTACTACCGGCTTTAAGTTGGGCAGCTGTACCTGCGGCCTTGCTGGCAGGATTGCTGTTAGGCTTACTCAACGGCGCTCTCATCACCTTCTTAGATGTGCCACCTTTTATTGTCACTTTGGGTTCACTTACAGCCTTACGGGGCGTGGCCTTTTTGATTGCCAAGGGTACAACGCTGATTAACCGGGACATCAATTTTGCCTGGGTGGGTAATAGTTATGTCGGCCCCTTTCCTTGGCTAGTGATAATTGCGCTACTGACTGTCATAGCTAGCTGGTTTGTGTTGCGGCAAACTGTTTTAGGAGTGCAGATATATGCCGTTGGTGGTAACGAGCGGGCAGCCAGATTAACTGGAATTAAAGTTAATCGGGTATTGCTATTCGTCTATGGTATTAGCGGATTACTGGCAGGTTTAGCAGGAATCATGAGCGCTAGCCGTCTTTATAGTGCCAGTGGCGTATTAGGTCAGGGTTATGAATTAGATGCGATCGCAGCCGTTATTCTAGGTGGAACCAGCTTTACAGGTGGTATTGGTACTATTGGCGGCACTCTTCTAGGTGCATTGATTATTGCGATTCTCAACAACGGTTTAACGTTGTTGAACCTATCTTACTTCTGGCAACTAGTCGTCAAAGGACTAGTAATTATTTTGGCAGTAACAATCGATCGGTTACGCAGACGTTCTAGACGGTGAAAAAGAGGCAGGGGAGCAGGGGAGCCGTTGCAGTAAGTCTTTCCCCTCTGCCCCTCCGCCCCTCCGCCCCTCCGCCCCTCCGCACCTCTGCCCCATGCCCAATATATAAACTATGACCTCCACTACTACTCGTCGTAAATCCAGCACATTTTATGTCATCTTGATTGCTGGTGCTGCTGCCCTCGGCGGCTTTCTGTTCGGTTTTGACACAGCTGTGATTAACGGTGCGGTTGGCGCTCTTGCCAAAGCCTTTAACGCCAATAGTGTGCTAACTGGCCTTGCTGTGTCACTGGCATTATTGGGGTCTGCTATAGGAGCCTTCTATGCAGGCAAAATCGCAGACCGTTATGGTCGAGTCAAGGCAATGATAGCGGCTTCCGTGTTGTTTACCATCAGTGCCATTGGCTCCGGGATTGCGTTTGGAATCTGGGATTTTATTTTTTGGCGGCTATTGGGTGGGGTTGCAGTTGGTGCTGCTAGTGTAATCGCCCCAGCTTATATCGCCGAGTGTTCTCCCAGCCATTTGCGAGGAAGATTAGGATCTCTGCAACAATTAGCGATCGTAGTTGGGATTTTCATTGCACTGATATGCGACTACTTTATTGCTGTGTCAGCAGGTTCAGCCGAATCGCCGTTTTTGTTTGGCATAGCTGCTTGGCGCTGGATGTTTTGGACAGAAATACCTCCAGCCGTGCTTTACGGAATGTCTGCTTTAATGATTCCTGAATCTCCTCGATACTTGGTTGCTCAAGGACGAGAACCAGAAGCCGCTAACGTTCTGACCAAGATTTTGGGAGGTGATGTGCTGCCAAAAATCGAAGAAATTCGGCAGACAGTGCTTCGTGAACGCCAGCCTAAGTTTTCTGACCTTTTAAGCAGAAGTGGCGGACTCTTGCCAATTGTTTGGATAGGAATAGGCCTATCTGTATTACAGCAATTTGTTGGGATTAATGTAATCTTCTACTACAGCAGCGTTTTGTGGCGGGCCGTTGGGTTTTCCGAAAAAGATTCTTTATCAATTACGGTGATTACAGGAGCCGTCAACATTATTACAACATTGATTGCGATCGCCTTTGTGGATAAATTTGGTCGCAAGCCCTTACTTATAGTAGGGTCAATTGGCATGACCTTGACCTTGGGGACGATGGCTTATCTCTTTGGCAATGCTCCCCTCGATGCTGCTGGAAACCCCAATCTCACCGGAAGCGCCGGGACTATGGCTCTCTTTGCAGCCAACCTCTATGTCTTTTGCTTCGGTTTCTCCTGGGGGCCAGTGGTTTGGGTACTGTTGGGAGAAATGTTTAATAACAAAATTCGAGCCGCTGCACTTTCAGTTGCTGCAGCTATGCAATGGGTTGCCAATTTCATCATTTCCACAACATTTCCTCCCATACTGCAATATTTTGGTCTAGGTTCTGCCTATGGACTTTATACAGTTGCAGCAGCTACCTCATTCTTTTTCATTCTCTTTTTTATTAAAGAAACCAAAGGGATTGAGCTAGAAGATATGTAATTGGCAGCCATTTAGTACTGCTGCGCGTAATTCGTAATCTGTATCCTCTGCACCTGTGAGGTTACATAGTTAAAGGAGTTTGTAGTAAGCACTTTAGTGCTTAGATTAGGGCTAGAGTCACCCACTACGAACTTCTCAATAATGTGGTGGAGTACTAATAATCTGTCCCATTAATTTTGCGGGGCTGCTAGATCCCCGACTTCTTCAAGAAGTCGGGGATCTGAACACCACTAACCTCTCAAAACTTTTGGGACAGACTACTAGATAGAACATTCACAACTGATGACGACAAGCTAATTGAATAATATGTAGGAGTGTGTTTATAAATCCAGTATTTTCCTAATTCACTTAATGAGTCTGCATTCCCATTTTTGAGCGGACATCTTGGAGAAAATATCAGACAACAACTAAATACAAACTCTCGCTTCAGTCAATCACTAAAAAGATGGAAACTATCAATACAGCTCTTTGTTCTTCTGGTTTATCCGGTATGGTATTTCATGCGCCGTTAGATATATTGTTAGTAATCAGCCAATTGCTGTTACCACCGAAGACGGAATTAATGTACTGAAAATTATAGAAGCAGCTATTAAAAGCAGCAATGAGCAAAAAGTCATAACGTGCTTGAAGTGAGCTAAAACTCCAACTGAAAATATCCAATTTAATGTTTATTAACTCATACTTTGGCTCGAGAATAATTTCTTTCGTTACAAGCTGATAATTCAACTATTTTCAATTAATAAATCAATGCTAAAAACTATTTTTCCTAGCTTTTTTATTTTATTTTTGGCAATTCCAGCAGTTTGGGCAGCACCTCCCGAAGATGATCCGAATGCAGCAGATGCTAATCGAACTTTACAGGGACAAGTTACTTCTGTTTCCCAGTTTTCTGATGTACAACCAACCGATTGGGCATTTGGTGCATTGCAATCTTTGGTGGAACGCTACGGCTGTATTGCAGGTTATCCCAATTCCACCTATCGCGGTAATCGTGCCTTAAGCCGTTATGAGTTTGCCGCAGGTTTAAATGCTTGTTTGGATCGGATTAATGAGTTAATTGCCACAGCTACTAGCGATTTAGTTAATAAGCAAGACTTGGCAGTGCTACAAAAGTTGCAGTCAGACTTTGCCGCAGAATTGGCAACTCTGCGCGGGCGAGTAGATACTCTAGAAGCACGGACAGCAACACTGGAGGCGCAACAGTTTTCCACTACTACTAGGTTGAATGCTCAAATTATTACCGCCATTAGTGATACCTTTGGTAATAGGGTAGGTGGTGAAGATGATGAATCCAATCTCTACTTTGCAAACCGGGGTCGTCTCAACTTAGAAAGTAGCTTCACCGGCAAAGATTTATTGCGAGTCAGGCTGGAGTTTGGCAACTTTGCAAGTTCCAATGGTGCAAGCCAAATTGCCGCAGCCACAGGCACAGGGATGACACGCCTGAATTTCGATTATGACAGCAACAATACACTTTTTGTCCCCCACATCCGTTATTACTTCCCAGTCAGTGAATCCCTTAACTTCGTTGTTGGGCCTACAGGCATTGGTTACACCGACATTTCAACCACTGTCACTCCCCCCACAATTGCTGACGACGGTAATGGGGTTCCCTCACTTTTTGGATCGTACAGTCCCTTATTCCGGCGAGGTGGCGGTGGTGCAGCGGCTAACTGGAACATTACCCAAGATTTGGTTCTCACCTTGGGCTATTTAGCAAGCAGTCCTAATGTGCCATCGGGGAGCAACGGGTTGTTTGATGGCGGCTACAATGCCCTAGCACACTTAGCCTATTATGGTAAGCAAGGAGCAATTGGTGTTGCCTACTCTCATGGCTATAGCCCTGGTGGAGTAACCGATCTTTCCGCTGGGACGGGTAGCGTCTTGTCAAACGCTCCTTTTGGCAACAACATTGCTACTTCCAACGATATTGTCGGCACACAGGGATACTATCGCTTCTCCCCGAATTTTCAAGTCCACGCTTGGGGTGGATATATTTGGGCAAATGCCGAGAGTTCTGGTTTGAGTGATATTTCCAATGGTAGGGGTGGAACAGATTCTCTATTTGTGAACAATGGTGCCAATGCCAATGTCTGGTTTGGAGCGATTGGTGTGTCGTTTCCCGATGTGGGCGGTAGAGGCAATCTGCCAGGAATTCTCTTTGGTATACCACCTCATGTCTCTAACAGCGATGTCCGTCAAGAACGAGACAATGCTTACCATATCGAAGCATTTTATCGTTATCGCCTAAATGACAACATCTCAGTTACTCCTGGTTTTTGGGTGATTCTCAACCCGGAAAACGACAGCAGAAATGATACGCAGTATGTGGGTGTGCTTCGCACAACCTTCGATTTTTAACTGAATGTGAATGGTTTGCTTGAGTAACAGAGTGCTGAGTATTCAGCACTCTTTAGGGACTTACAGTGAAAAAACAAAAATTATTCTTCTGTTACTACCAAATTCCACAGCGCATCAATTCCACTGCCTACATATTCTGAATCCTGGTGTTGTGAAATCCATTCGGCGACAGTAGCAATAACATTGCTGGAGTTTTTGCCCAAGTTGCCCAATGCTTGAGCAGCAAAGTAACGCATATTCTCATTATCATCTTTGAGTAAACCCAGCAGTGCTTCAACTACCTGTGGCGAGGCGTTGCC
>NZ_JBDNJQ010000144.1:0-22252 GCF_051172895.1 Nostoc sp. CALU 1950
TGAAATCAAAGGCAAGTAAATCATGGATTTTCTTAAACTTAAATAAGGTCAAATGTAGGATGAACATTCATGTCAACCTACTCACTCAGTAGCTATTTGAGGTTTTTCTTTACCAAATTTCCACAACAAGACGACACCCAAGCTGAAGAGATTGACTAAGAAAATTACTAACCCTCCGAAAAATGGAATTAGTGTCAGAACTGTCAGGATCGCTAAACCTACCAAAAACTGCTGCTGTAATGACCAATTGCCATTACTAAATAGGCGTTGACCGACAAAAAGTGCCACGGCTAATGACCCTACTAGAGAAGTAGCGATCGCACTCAGACTTAGCAGTGGAATCAGGGGAATACCAATAAGCGTAATCGCCAGAAACACACTGACAAAGATAATGGCGACCATCGCCCCCATTCCCCATAGAACAGCCGAAGTGGGGTGCTGACGCAATTTTGTAGCCAAATTCGGTAGGAACTGTGGATTGGTATGCAAAATAATCAGTCCGAGAATAGCTGCTACTACGGCGGCACTAATTCTAAAAATGGGACTGAGAGAAATAGTGAAGAAGAAGCTACCTGTACTTCTATTGGAACCAGAAATTATGCCATGTCTATCGCTAAATGTGGCGCGTTCGCCAACAATGATCGCACCTGGTTCCTGTACGATTTTGCCGCCAAAGGAGTAAGCATCACCATCTACCCGCACTCCTTTTTTCAGTATGACATCCCCGCCAAAAGCGATCGCAGTATCCAAAACTCTGGCATTAGGCAATACGGTAACACTCCCCCCGAAAGCCAAAGCGTTTTCGACAACTTGATTCTCTGGTACGGTTACGCTTCCACCAAAGCGAATCAGGTTGGTGTTATTGATATTGATATCAGTCTGCGCCAGGGCATTGCCTGCAAATATTAAGCTTATGGTGGCTATAAAAACCAGAATTAATTGTTGCCATTTCATAGATTTTATCCTCGTGAACAATAAGAACATCGACTATCTCTCATGACATTGAAAAAAATATAGTAAGAGCAAAAACCAGCAGAAAGAATTTTGATGGTGTTTTCTGGTTTGGTGTTATCCATAATTATTGTTAAATGAAGTTATTTTTCGTATTTTGAAAGTATTGCTTAATACAGAAGGGATTTCTTCCGACTATATGCTATTCCTAAAATGAGAGATACTATTAGCTCGATGGAAAAAACAACAATTACTTTCCAATTCAAGTTTAGCTGCATGGCTCCATTATTACCTATATATAAAGCTAACCCAATACATCCATTAAACCAGGCGTGACTTAATACACAGAAAAATAAGTTATTTGTGTATTTATACAGAGTTGTAAAACTAGAAGTTAAAATTATTCCTGAAAATAAATATAATCCAAATGGAAATGAACTTTGAATTGTCCCTTTTATAAACCATAACGGCAAATGCCATATACTCCATATAGTTCCCACCATAAGGATAGAAGGCAAATAATTAACTACCTTTTCTAATTTAGGCTGCAAAATTCCACGCCAACCTAATTCCTCTAATCCACCTAAAAGAATAAGGAGTGGTAGATTAATAATTACAGAAAGAATTGATATAGGCTTATTGATTCCAAAGCCAATCCAAACCATAAATAAACGCCAAATTAAAAATAATCCAAATATCAGCCACACTTTTTTATCTGTTTTTTTTACCAAAGACAAACTTCACAAAAGATTTTTCACCAAAATCTTCCTTGAACTGTCGATAAATAATATAAGAACTAATTGCTGGCCCCAAAACACCAATTAAGTACGGTATCCAAAATAAAGGCTCACCATACCAAAGAGCATTAAAATATCTGTTCCCAATGATGATAATTAGCCAGCACAACCATGTGATGGCAAAAGTGTAAAGTAGAAAAAGTCCAATTTGCTTTAGCGTTAGCGAAGCTCGCTGAAGGCATCGCTTCTTTTGTTTCATATTTTTATCGCTCCTTCACTTTTTGAAAAATCTTTCTCTATGTAATGGCCGCCAAGTTTTTTGGTTGTTGTTATGTTCATCAGATAACCGCCCAAGCCTGTTATCCATAGCACAATAGGATAAACAAGCCATCTTTCTGTTCCACCCAGACCAATAAAAGGAACAATAATATTAGGGGCAAACACAACAGCACACCACGTTATTAATGAAATAGCTCCAAAGACAATTCCGATAAACTTAAACGGAGCAGAAACAATTTTAAAGGACATAATAGCTGATACTCCACCCGATATAAAAGTGAGCAAAGAGAATATTCCGTGATACGGGACTTTATCGCCAGAAAAGAATCCAATACCCACTAGACCTAACCCAAATAGACTAAGTGGAATACTGAAAAGCAGTTTTTTGAAATATCTATGCTGATAAAATGTTGCCATCAAAGCCATTAAGCCAGATAACAGCATGGTGATATTAAAAATACTAGCGGATGGTTGATAGATTAAGCTGTTAGGTGGTTTTGTTGCACCAAGATCGCTGATTTCGCTGCGAAAAGTTGTGTAGCCAGATGGATATAGCACTTCGGCAGTGATGATGCCCATTAAGGCAAATGAACCAGCAAGAAAGAGTAATAAACCAGAAAGTTTTAATTTATTCATGACAGATTGTTTCACTTGATTTTTTGAGCAGGCGTATCGCGTTCGCGTTCCCGCGACACTAATCCCGTAACTTTTCCTTGAGTGTTTTTGACGAATTTAATTTCCAATTCAACCGCTTTCAGAAAAAACTCCGTTTCTGATTCGGCGAACAACTCAAAGTTCGGCTGTCCAGTCGCTTGACTCATTAATTTCCCGTTTTCGTTTGTGATAGTGAGAATAAAGTTTGGGGCAATTTGATATTGTCCGGCGTAAATGTCGTATATTTTGGGTTCAACCGAAACGATAACTTTTGCTTTCGGAAGATAATCGAACCAACCATATTCTTTGGCAATACTTCGCATTATTTCTTCCGTAAAATTAGTGCCGTTTACAGAATTCGTCATCACAACTGCACCTTGTCCACTATCGGTATAGGCAACCATCAAACATCTGTAACCTTCGTTCCCGCCGCCGTGAGCGAAACGGGCGGATTTATTTTTCCCTCGCAGTTCGAGTCCAAGTCCCCATCCTCCGATTTGCGGTGTGAGCATTTCATTAACCATTTCGATAGATAAAACTCTGTTTGACTTTCCGCTTTTGGACTTTTGAATTTCAATTGCAAAACGAGCAAGGTCGGAAGGCGTTGTCCAAAGTCCAGCCGCCGCCATTTCAGGATAAGTATGCCAATTGCCTTTCATTTTTGCTCCATTGGATTTGTGACCGGCGGCGGCTGAAGCCCAAAGTTCTTTCGGAAGCGCCTGCTGATACGTGCTGCGGGTCATATTAAGTTTTTTAAGAACCTCTTCCTGCATAAAGGAGCGAAACGGCTTTTTGGTTACATCTTCCGCCAGTTTTTGCACAACGACATAGCCGCCTCCGGCGTATCTAAAATCTTTGTTCGGTGTGCCATCAACCCTTATCGGAATTGAATTAGCTGGCGTTACTCCGTCTAAAATTTGCAGAATTGTCGGAATTTCTTCATCCACCGCGTAACCGCGAAAGCCCGAAACCATCAGACTGGCACTGTGACTTAACAAGCCGCGCAAAGTTACCTTTTGCTCTTTCGTAAAATTGTTTTCGAGAACTTTCCACGAAACAAGTTTTTCATTCACATCTTCGTCAAGATTCAATTTATTCTCTTGGACGAGTCGTAACATCGCCATTGCTACTATCGGCTTACTAATTGATGCTGCTTGAAAAAGCGTTTCGGGAGTTATAGATTTATTCCCGCCTGTTTCTTGAACTCCGTAACCATTTGCCCATTCAATCTTTCCGTTATTAATGACGACAACACTGACACCGGGATTTTTATAAAATCGCATTCGGTCAACGAGTTTCATAGCCACACTCGGCTCACCCTTGATAATAAATGGCAGAAGCAACCCGTTCTCGACGCGCCGAATTCTTTCGTCTAGCCTTGCACTTTGGGTTGATGTATAAATTCGCTTTTTAGCTAATCCGGTTGGCGAAAATATACTGGCAATACCCAGGCTGAAAGCTGTGCATAAAAATAGGAGAATAAATACTGGTATTCTTATTTTCATAAGTTCAAATTACGGAGTTTTATTAAAACATGAAGAGTTTAACTTTGAATTCTATTGAAACCCTTTCCATCTAATTTTGTAAATTCATACAATCATTTCCGTATAAACCAATCAACGGGGCGGCGTAGTGAAACTGGCGACGGATAACTCTTCAAATAACCCGATCGCAAGATAAATTGAATATTTTCGCTAATCCCAATTGATTGATTCAGAGTTTGTCTCGTTGAGGCTTCTTCCAATATCTGAGTCATCGGATGAATCGCAATACTCTTTTCCCGCACTTTCAGGAAAAGTCTTTGCATTCTTATGCCAGTTTCCAGCAATGTCGCCACCGAATTGTCTTTACTGGTAATGAGAATCCAACCTGCCGATTCCGACACTTCCTGTTTAATTTTATCAAGCCCTGTCTCTTTGAAATCCTTTTTCATCACATTATCTTTGCTGTAAAAGTTCCGCACCACCCAGCCAGAAAATCCTTCTATTTCCATGCTTGCCGTTGTCAGCCCGTCACGATATTTCTCAGCATCCTTAGTGGAGAATCTGATCCAGTCGGCTAACTCTTGCTGCGCTGGGTTGCGATCGCATTGAAGGCGGTTAGCAACGATAGTTTGTTCGTTTATAAATTGACTTTCTTTACTGGTGACAGGTAGATAATGAATAAATTCCGATTCTGAATTGAGAAGATATTTGATATCTTCTGGTTTCAGCACATTACTTAAAAAATCGGAACGAACAGTGCGGCGATTTTTTATTTTTGCGATATCAAAAGCATTTTTTAACTCTTTTTTTTTCAATTTTACTTCCATCACCCGTTCGTCCTGATTAGTCTTAGCTAGCAAATTCCAATGGCAGCCGTAGCCAAAAGAACTAGCGGCATATTCAATATTTTGAATAAAAGTACCGATTGATAAAATCGTTTCTCTCTGAGTTGGGTCAACGGCAGGTAGCCATTTACTTTTATCGTTGCAGATAATCCAGTGATAAGGTTCGAGATATTGAACAAACCACGGCTGTGTATTGTGTCCACTCGGCGCGAGGGAGGCGAGAAACAGAATTTCTTTTTCATCCGGTTTGAGAGTTTCTTTGTTATCGTTTGCTGGTTTTATATCCGTCCTTAAAAGATTCCTTTTATCACTCAACAAATAAGATGTTGTCACAGTTGCAATTATTGTTCCTCCTACAATACTGATAAAATTTTTCCTGTTCATAACGCTCGTAATTGAGGGTAAAGAGCAACTAATTTGAATTATGAAAAATTTAAGAAGAATTCAGAAGTCAGAATTCAGGAGTCAGAATCAAGACGCGACACTCGTTCGCCTTTGGGGTCTCCCCTTGGGAGAAGACTCGCTATCAGTGGGGGATTCAGATCCGCCAGTCGCACAAAATTCATTCTGTTAGCGGTAGCGGGGCGTTTAGCCCATTCTGGCTCCTGACTCCTGAATTCTGTTTCGATAAATCCCGCACTGTGGTTTTTAACCTATTTCAAAGTTCAGTCAAAATCAAGTCTTCTAGTTTGAATATGCTCGTGGTGTTGCGGCACTGTCAGCATTGCTTCAATGTGAGGATTTGCCCATTCTGCCGCTATTTTCAGAAAATCAGGATCGTCATTGACACAATCGAGTCGTGTATAAGTCACCGTTGGATATTGACGCTGCAAAGATTGAATCGCATCTTCGACATCGAGAATAGTTTCATAATTATCTGTCACCCAGCCGATGGGTTTAAATAGAATAGTTTGGGCACCTGCTGTAATCAAGCTTTTCGCGGCTTGTTTCAGATCGGGTTGTGACCAATTAATGAAAGGTGTGTCATGATTCACCCAACCGATGGAAACTAGGGGATATTGATGCTGTAACTGTGCTTGGACGCGATCGTAAAGAGCTTGTCCATCAATCACCCCGGTTAACAGTCCTTGCGCTTTTTCTGGGCCACCGTGAACCGTTAATACAATGCCAATCTGAGACTCAAAAAAGCGGCCAACAAATAGCTGATTCAGAGTTTCCTTAATCCGACGCACCATCAAATCAATGTAGGCAGGCTCAGTAGCAAAGGCTGGAATATATCGAATTGCTTTGAATGGGGAATGTTGAGGCTCATTTACGGATGCACTTGCAGCAATAACTTCATTGACTTGCTCGACAGCTATTTTGCCCGTGAATGCAGAATCGACTACAAGCATTGGATAAATCAGCAAATTCTGAAACCCTTGCTCAATGATATCTGCTACAACTTCTTGCACAAAGGGCTTACAGAAATAAAATCCTTTGAACACTTGCACCCGATTTCCCCATTGGTGTTGTAACTGTTTCTCGATACCAAGACGTTGTTTTTCAAAAATCTCATTTTCGGGCGATATGAAATGATCGTGCTTTACCCCAAAATTGTACAAATCTTGAAGCGCAAGAAACCAACCAGCAAGAGGATATAGCCATTCTGGAATCGGCACAAACTGAGATGCAATATACTTAGTTGCAGCTTGGTTGTAAACACTCAGAGCGCGGTAAGATTGCACTTCACCATACCCTGCAAGCAAAACTGCCACGCGTTCGCTATTTTGGTTTTCGACGGGTTGGGTCGATTGAGATTGATGACTAATAATCATTGTTTTAAGCCTGAGTAGGTTGTTTTTTAGAAGTACGTTGTAAATGAAGCCACATAGAAATTCCAGTAAAAAGGAATACGAGCAAACTGAGAGCAGTTAGGAAGGGATAAATGATTTCTAGATTAATTATTCCAAAGTCTCCCTTGTGCCAATGTAATAACCATTTGAACGCATCTTTGTTGCCTGCCAAATCAACAATTTGATAAACTGTTCCTGTAATGGTTGTTATCAATAGAGGTAACAACACAATTGGCGCAAGTATGAGATGAAGATGGCGAATATCTTGAAAATAGTGGCTGTTATTTTTGGCGGTTGTCATAAAATAATTCCCTTGATGTGCGGGTTGATGAAAAATGAGTTTAGGTTAAAAAAATTACCAGGAATGAAGCGCCCGCAACTGTGGCGTTTTTTTCAATTGATGGGCTTCCATGCGTGTGAGAACATCATCTAGAATGGCGATCGCTTCGGCAATAAACGGCCCTTTATTTAACATCACACACTCAGCCCGTTCAGCCATTGCAGCATCCGTCATCTCTCCCCGCGAAGGTGTGCCATCTTTTACCAAACTCTCTAGTACTTGAGTTGCCCAAATAACAGGAACATGAGCAGCTTCGCAAATCCAGAGAATTTCTTCTTGGATCTCTGTTAAACGCTGGTACCCAATTTCAACTGCTAAATCGCCTCTGGCAATCATCACACCAAATGATTGCTTACCTGCGGCATAAACGATTAATTCTGGCAAATTAGAAACTGCGATCGCGGTTTCAATTTTTGCCACGATCGCCGGTCGGGTTAGCCGTTCCTCAGAGCGCTTGTCCAATTCTTGTTGGAGTAACTCAATATCGGCAGATCGTTGTACAAAAGAGTAGCCGATAATATCTGCGTGGATGGCAACAAAATCCAAGTCGGATAAATCTTTTTCAGTCAGTGGACTAAGAGGTAACACTGTATTTGGGAAATTCAACCCCTTTTCAGGTTTGAGTTTAACTCCTTTGGGGCTTGCATGAGTCACTTGTAGTAAAAGTCCCGGTTGTCCATTGGCTACTGAGTACTGGGTATCAACTACGCGAGTCCGAATCTTGCCATCGTCTATATATACAGGGGTGTCAACAGTTAATAAATCGAGAATTTCAGGAACCGTACAGCAAGTTTGGAAATAGTCTACAGGTAATGCACCTGCTTCACTTCCGAGTTCCGGCTCACACCGCGACAGCAGGATATGATCTCCTTTAAATACCCGTTTTTTATGAAGTGGTGCAAGTACCGCTCCCGTGCGTATTTTCACACCAGCTAAGTCCATCATGACTTTACAAGGCGTTCCTGTTTCCTGTTCCCCTCGACGGATATGATCGATCATGCTCTCCCAAGCTTCAGTCGTATCGTGAGCGCAGTTAATTCGCACACAATTTGCCCCGCGTTGCATAATTTCTCGCACTATCTCATAGTCAGTGGCGGCCTCGGTGGGTAGTGTTACCATAATCCTGACCCGACGCTGAGATGGAGACTGACCAAACAATTCTTCGGTATGCTGTTGTAGTAAGCGATCGCCTTCAAAAAAGAACTCGATGGGTGGACGGTTGAGGTGCTGGGTAGACTCAGAGCCACAAATGAGTTCCAAGGTGGCAATGACAGCATCAAGATTGGGCATCACCCGTGCTTCAATCCTTCCTAATGAGGATAAGCCCCAAGGCATTAGTGCAGCTTGTAGGGAGCGGAGATCATGCCGACGTAAAGCTAGATATTCAGCTAAATTTAAGGCACTAGAAAGAAACTCAGTCCGCTGAATGTGCAATTTCCACTGGTTAAAGGTGGCTTGTCCTTCGCTTTCAACAGTCTGGCGAAGTTCTTGCAGAGTCGATAGTAAATTCTGTGGACTTGATAGATTCAGAAGTGTGCCAAACGGCTGAATTTCTTGACCATGCTGATTGCTTTCTGTCTTAGCATTCGGGTTTGAAGTTTTAAGCTGCATTAAAGTTTTTTCCTATTATTTTTTGGTTCAAAGCTTTAGACAACTATCGACAGAATGATTTTGTTTAGCATCTGCTTCTCTACTGTAAAGCGCGGCGCTGTCCTGAATGCAGAGTTAGCATCCAAACTCCATCGAACAAAAGATTGATGCCAATGAAAGTGCCAATCAGCCAAGCTGCGTTAAATGGAAAGTTAGACCAAATGAAAATACCGAAAATAATGCCGATGATTCCGCTTACAAGCATTAATCCCCAGTTAGATGAAATCCGGCGCATTTGAAATGCCATTGACACTTGAATCACACCTTGCACAAAAATGGTAATACCCAATACCAATGTCAGGGCAAGCACTCCTTCAAACGGATTTGTAACTACTAAAATTCCAGATAGGAGATACAAAAGACCTAGAATCAGCTTCCCGATAACTTTACCTGCACTTCTTGATTGAAAGGCATAAACAATTTGAGTAATTCCAGCAAAGATGAATATCCAGCCAAACAGTAAGGTTGAAGCAACGCTGGCAAAGAAAGGAAATGCGATCGCTATTATGCCCAACACAATCATGAGAATAGCGATCGCGGTTGTCCACCCAGAACTAACAACTTGCTCATCAACTTCAGACTCAATAACTCTCATGTTCATCTCCTTTTAAATTTATATAAAGAATTTGATGGATCAATGTTGTACAAATTGTGGTATCGATTTAGGATTTGTGATATCAATCGAGCCTTGGCTTAACCCAACCAGTTGAGCAACTCGAAAAGCAGAAGTTATAGCTCCTTCATGCAACCCATCACCAAGGTAGGCTCCCGCATGGTAGGTGTTGTTCTCGCCATTAGTGGCAACTACTTCATCTCGGTATTGAAAAGATTCAGTGGTATATAACGGAGTGTGATGTTTTTGAATGTGAATAATGCGATCGCTAGCAATCAACTCCTCTAGTTGGAACGAGAGAAAATAATTTGGTGGCGATGAGATGTTACAAATTTGATTCAGGCAACTGTTATAACCCCATCGGCTTTTTGCCTGAAAGAAATCAAATTCTGAGGGTTGTTTAATGCCATAGCGGTTGTATATGGAACTATCTGTATGAAGTAAAGTAGTCGCATAATTGGCTTTCCAGGCAGAAAACCGTTTGATTTCGGTATCGGTTGGATCTGCTAACAACGCCATTACTTGGTCGGGTGGCGTAGCAAACACGACTTTATCAAACTCCTGAATTTCACCTGTTGATCGCACAATTTTCACAGCATCCGAGGTTCTAAAAATCCGGTCAATATCTGCATTCAGCAAAACCTCACCCTGGAATCGCGCCAGAATTTTTTCAATGTAAGAATACACACCGCCTTTAACCCTGAGCCAATGGACTGCGACATCGTTGCGTAAGACAGGCATTGCCAATTCTGCCGGAAAATCATCAATCAGTTCCAACGGCATTGAATAGCGATACATAATTAGCAATTTTAGCCAAGTATTATGAATACAGGGCTGTTTCAAGTATTGCGACAAAGGCTGATTATAAAAATCTTGCAGGTTGACTCTTGATAGAAAGTGGCTGCCATTTTTGAAAAACATCGCTGAACCCATATTTACAGGTTCTAGTTCCACCCCTAACTCTTCCATGAGGGCGATGAAGTTGTGAAACACAGTCGGAAATTCGAGTACTCCGTTTTCCAAAATTTCCTGACAATCGGCTTGATTCGGTTGAACGTTCTTGTTCAGTGTCCGAATATGTCCACCTAAAGTAGGTTGCCGCTCAAACACAGTGACATGATGCCCTTGTTTATCGAGCAGGTAAGCTGTCACCATGCCACTGGCTCCCCCCTCAACGATAGCAATTCTCATGATTTAGCGATTGCGAAGCGTCCGCCTTGCAGAATCGCTGCAACCAAATCTTTGAGCCGATCTTCGCGGCGGGCGGTCAGCATCAGTTTGGCTCCACTAGCAGCAAGTCGCTTCGCAGTCGCCTCACCTAAACCACTGCTGGCTCCGGTGATGATGACCACTTTGTTTTGAATAAGAGACATATTGATTAATCTGGGTTATGAAATATTGAGTGCTGTTTTAAACTCAGCATTATGCAACCATATCAACTAGCTTGTAGCTGGATCAACGTTTTTGTCCCGGCAGCGTCACTAATCCGAACGGCTATCATCACACCGTTTGAGTTCTGTCCCGTTAAAACTTCAGTTGGTGAATCGATTGTGTGAGCATAAGTCACTTCATCTCTACCTACTTCAATTACCAAATCATCTCCCTTGCCGGGGCGATCATAAACCATTGCCATCAAAGGTGCGTTATTAATCAGTTCTGCATTATCGAGTTCTGAATCGATAATTTCGATTGAAATATACCGTCCACGATTACCACTTGAAAACAGATCAAAAAATTCACCCCATCGCTCACGCGGCACAGATTTTTTGATGTCAATTTTACTTACCATGATGATTCCTTTAAATATCTTCAGAAATTAAATATGCGTTATCCAGAACCGAATGGCACTAAGAAAACCGGAAACGGTTATCAATTAAGCGCTTTGCAACTGCTTACGTAATTCATGCCGGGCTTTGGTCATTAAGGGGTAAGCTTTCGGGCGGCGTTTACGAACCCGTGCTTCACTTCTACCGGGGCGATCGCTATAATTGCATTGATGAATCGGATCTAAGTTGCTATTTCACACACCTTGCAATCCGACCATTTTCTATTCTCTCTGCTTAGAGTGATAGAGCGCTAACCCTAATTAAACAACCACAAAATTGTTGTTGGTTAGTGACAATCCAGTTGATAGTTGAGCAAATTGTACCTGAGCAAACCCAGTGTCACTGCCATCTTGGTCAAAGTACAGCCCACCTGTAGAATTATCATAAATGAATCGTTGAGCGATCGCAGTTGCAGATGTGCCGATGGTAAACTTATCAGATGAGAGTGAACCTATTGATAACCCACCACCAAAAGCAAAATTATCTACCCGAATCAGTTCATTAGTAGTGTCAAAGTCATAAACTCTATCAATGCCTTCATTTAAACTATTGAAAGTAAAGGTATCAGTACCAGATTCTCCAATTAGGCTATCATTACCGTTGCCACCTATGAGGGTATCATTGCCACCACCACCGTTGAGAGTATCATCCCCATTGCCCCCCACAATCAAGTCATCGTAAAATGTACCGATGATATATAATCGCTCGATATTCTTGTAGATAACCCCATTTGTCCCTGCCGTAATTGATCCTTCGTTAGTGGTAGTATTGAAAGTTGAAGTAATTCCCTCGCTACCATCCCTGTCATGGACGATCAACAAATCGTCACCTTTGCCCCCATCTATCGTATCATTGCCACTAATAGCCTCACCCGAAGGTGCATACCCGCGACTGTAAGTATAGTTTCCTATTATGCTATCGTTGCCATTGCTCCCCACAATATTGTCATCGTATTCTGTACTTGAAATATTTAATCGTTCAATATTCTTGTAGCTAACTCGATCCCCGCCCACAGTAATTAAGCCAGTATTAGTGGTAGCATCGAAAGTTGAAGTGATTGCCTGGTAACTACTGACGCCATAGGACAACAAATCGTCACCAGCGCCCCCATCTATCGTATCATTCCCGCCATTGAACGTAGAGATCCTATCGTTGCCATTGCTCCCCACAATATTGTCATCGTACCTTGTACCTGAGATATATAATCGCTCGATATCCTTGTAGTTAATCAGTCTCGTGCCTGCGGTAATTGTTCCAATATTAGTAGTAGTATCGAAAGTTGAAGTAATTCCCTGACCATCATTATCGTAGGTAGAAAAGCTCAACAAATCGTCACCTATTCCCCCATCTACCGTATCATTTCCACTCAGACCCGGAACAAGCGTATCGTTGCCATTGTTCCCCACAATCAAGTCATCGTAGTTTGTACCTATGATTTCTAATCGCTCGATATTCTTGTAGCTAACCCGACTCGTGCCTGCCGTAATTGAGCCAATGTTAGTGGTAGTATCGAAAGAAGAAGTGATTGCTCCGGTAGCACTACCGTAATCGACGCTTAACAAATCGTCACCTATTCCCCCGTCTGTCGAAGAAATTCCCGGGGCATCATAGTTGACATTGACGCTTAACAAATCGTCACCTATTCCCCCACTTAAAGTATCATTGCCACCATAGCCCCCGTTGAGAGTATCATCTCCATTGCCCCCCACAATCAAGTCATCGTAGGATGTACCTGTGATCTCTAATCGTTCGATATTTTTGTAGCTAACCCAGTTCGTGCCTAGCTTAATTGAGCCAATGTTAGTAGTAGGATTAAAAGTCGAAGTGATTCCCCCGGTAACACGGTAGAAAGAATATCTGGTGTCATAGGACAATAAATCGTTACCTTTGCCTCCATCTATCGTAGCATTGCCACTGTAGTTCTTGGAGAACGTATCGTTGCCGTCACCACCATTCAGCAGGTTATTGCCTTTTGAAAAGTTAACAATCAAGTAATCGTCACCAGCGCCGCCGTTAAGGGTGTTGTTACCAGAGGAATAATACTCCGGCTGACCGCCGCGATCAAAAGAGACTGAGGCAGATAGAGTATCGTTACCATCATCCCCAGACAGCAGCTGATCACCTTCTAAAAAATCAAGATTTGAATAACCAATAATCAAGCTATCGTCACCAGTACCACCAAGAAGGGTGTCATTTTCGCTACCACCAAAAAGGTTATCATTGCCCGCACCACCCCTCAACAGGTCGTTACCAGTACCACCATTGAGGGAGTCATTACCAGTACCACCCTTAAGTGAGTCATCCCCTTCACCACCGTTGAGGGAGTCATTCCCTTCACCACCAATGAGAGTATCATTGCCCGTACCACCGCGCAGCAGGTCGTTACCACTCAAGCCATTGATTTTGTCATTACCTGCCTGACCATTCACCACATCATTCGAGTTATCGAAACCTGTAATGTTGTTGTTGAGGTCATTGAGGAATGTTACTGTGTTCTTGTTGAACAAGTTAGTTTGAGTGGAGTTGGCATCAAACACATCAAAACTGTCGGTGATGTTGGTTTGTCCATTAAACAGGATATTACCAATCGCAGACCGTGAAGAAATTGCTGGCAGATTATCCAGGTTTTCTAATTTGAAGTTTTGAAGGATGACTTTTGTACTAGCCTCCCCTTCAAAGGCGATTTCCAGATTGCTGCCGTTCTGAGTAAGCAGCAGATTTTTGGCAGTAAAACTAGAGCCTTGGAATTGGATGGTATCCACTTCGGCAATGACTGCCTCTGAGGGAGTTATGCCCTTACCCACGCCACCGAAATCAGTAATAGTATCGGTGTTAGTAAAACTCCCATAGCCTATGACAAATTTATCCTTACCACCGCCACCAGTCAGAAGATCGTTGTCCTGATATGAGAATGTATCGTCATTACCTTTAATCGTATCTGCCTCGTCACTGCCGAATAGAGTATCGTTCCCGCTGATTCCAATGATATTTGCCATGACTTTTTCCTACGTAAATCGATTTTTCGAGTAAATTAATTTCTCAAGTTGCAGTTAGCGCTGTTTGAGCGCCCAAAAATTCACCAAATGTTGACGTTTCGACGTTATTTCATGTCACTTTAAAGGGTTATGAATAAATGGCACGAAGAAAAGATATAGCCCTTGCTCTGACTTGTTCCCACCTTGGAGGCTGGGAACAAAACGACACAAGCCTTTGGGCTTTTCTTAGTGCCATTCGGTTTGGTTGTCTTTACCAATAATCGAGAGCTTTTGCATATCGAAGCCTTCTTTTTGCAGCTCCAATACAACCCTTTCTGCTTATGGATGGGAGGGGAAATTAGCAACAACCGTATATGTATATGTCATGAATTTCGCTCCTTTATATATGTCAAGCTAATTCATAATTCATAATTAAAAAGGGTTTGTCTCTAATGCTTATAAAAGCAGCCGGAGTCTTGTTTGGGGTCTGAAACAGTCTTTAATTACGAATTACGGATTATTTCTTTGTAGTTACCGCAGCAGCTTCGGCATCTAGTCTGGCGGCGATCGCTTCCAAGGTTGCTTTTTCAGCCTCTTCAATGGTGGCGATCGCTAGGAAGGTCGCCGTAGCTGCATGGTTTTCAGCTTTATCTGCCCGATGTTCGAGTTTCTTTACTTTGCGACCCGTTTTCCATTCCTCAACATGGGACTTCACTTCAGATTCTTTTTCCTCGAATTGAGTTTTGAGCTTTGCTCGATAATCATCGAATTCTTTTTTCTTAGCATCCAGCTTTGTCTTCGCTTCATCAATTTGAGATTCAATCTCAGTTTGAGTTTTTTTCGGCGCAGATTGAATACTTTCTCTCAGCGATTTTACCCGTTCTTCAACCGCTTCTAAATTGTCATGAATATTTTTGGTGAAGTTATCAAGTGCAGTACTCATGATAATTGCTCTAGTATGTTGAATTTCGGAAATCTTGGCTATATTATTATCAAGTTAAGATTGAATCTCAGTTTGAGTTTATTTAGCCGCACGTTTAATGTTTACAAATTTTAACCAACATAACCTCTACCTTTGGAACGTTTTAGTGGAATTCATACAATTCATACACTATATAACCCCTTTTCAATAGCTATTTTCTATTACAATTGATTCTTTTTTACTGCTTTTAGCAAGACTTTCAGTACTAGGTTCAGACAATGATATTGTACTATTATTGCCACCATCTTAAACTACGCTCAGAACGTATTCTAACTGATTTTTTTTCACAAGCGAGTGTAAGTATACTCCTTGAGGAATAGTAATTCAAATCAGGCTTTTTGGTAAATATATACTTATCTATTTCGCAAAAATGCCCCAACTAAAGCTGATAAATTAATGCGTATAGACTCTGGTGAGCGAATGCTACCGTATTTTTGAATTTTTCTATAGTAATTCCTTGATCGTTATCAATAACCAAGATGAAAAGGTGAGATTTTTGTAATCAACCAAATAACCCTATAAATCAAACATCAGTTTGTCATAATTTAAGAGTCCTCTATTTAATAAATCTCTAATTACTAATAAAAATAGAGGAAATCTTGAAGGAAAATGCAAAATGCATAATCAAACATAATTCAATTCTGTTAGCGCAGCGGGGCGTAGCGGGGCGTAGTCCATTCTGGTTCACTTCTCCTGTCGGAGACGCTACGCGTAGCTTGCTTCCACGTTCGCGTAGCGTCCCGTAGGGAAGTGGTACGACTACGCTCAGTGACCACCTGACACCTGAATTCTTTCTGATAATTTTCCAAAATCTTCAAATCATATAGACAGTTTTTATACACCTTAATCAATTATTGCATTCTGAAATTAGAGGTATTACATATGACCATTGCCCTAAAACCGAAGGAACTAAAGCCTAAAGAACTAAAACCAAATGGACTGAGTAAGCTAAAAGCAAATAAATGGCTACTTGCTTTACTGATA
Source organism: Nostoc sp. CALU 1950 (assembly GCF_051172895.1). Taxonomy (NCBI): domain Bacteria; kingdom Bacillati; phylum Cyanobacteriota; class Cyanophyceae; order Nostocales; family Nostocaceae; genus Nostoc; species Nostoc sp. CALU 1950. Next base: position 16,117 of record NZ_JBDNJQ010000144.1, read on the forward strand.
TTGATACCCATAATTAATATTAGCTATCTTGCTTATAACCAACTTGTTGTGGTGCCTCAACAACAAGCAAAGAATAAGGTGCAAACGGCTTTAGTCAAGCGGAGCAATCTGCCCATCACAGTTTCTGCCAATGGGACTGTTGAACCTGAACGTTCAGTAAATGTGAGTCCCAAAACGTCAGGGATTCTGAAAAAATTGCTAGTTAAAGAAGGCGATTCTGTACAACTTGGACAGGTACTTGCTTACATGGATGCCTCGAATCTTCAGGGGCAATTACGGCAGGCTCAGGGAAATCTCGCTGCGGCTGAGGCAAATGTGCAAAAATTACTGAATGGGAATCGAACTCAAGATATCGCCACAGCAAAGGCACAACTGGCTGAACAAGACGCAAATCTCCAAAAATTACTCAATGGAAATCGACTCCAAGAAGTTGCCCAAGCCCAAGCACAGTTAAGGGATGCTCAATATGCCCTGCGTCAAGCTAACGATGATCTTAAAAGAAATCAAGAACTTTATAACTCAGGTGCGATCGCTCTCCAAAGTCTGAATACCTTCCGTACTAGCCGCGATCGCGCCCAGACTCAAGTTAACCAAACACAAGCAGCTGCTTCATTGATGCGATCGGGAACTCGGCCAGAAGAGATTACTCAAGCCGAGGCACTCCTCAAACAGAAACAGGAGGCTCTATCACTCTCTCAAGCAGGATCACGACCGGAAGACATTCAGCAAGCCCGCGCCCAAGTCGCGGCGGCTGAAGGAGCAGTGCAAATTATCCAGACAAATATCAATGATATGGTAATCCGCGCCCCCTTTAGTGGGATTGTCGCCCGGAAATTTGCCGATCCTGGCTCATTTGTCACGCCTACCACCGCAGGTAGTTCGGTTTCTTCTGCTTCATCGTCTTCCATCTTGGCTCTTGCATCCACGAATCAGATTGTTGCCCAGGTTGCAGAAGCGAACATTGCCCAAATTCGCATCGGTCTAGTTGCGACGATTCAGGCAGATGCTTATCCTGGGAAAACTTTTACTGGACAGGTAACGCAAATTGCCACGCAGTCAGATGTTGTGCAAAACGTGACTAGCTTTCAAGTGAAGACATCAGTCCCAGATCCTCAACATCTGCTGCGATCGGGGATGAATGTAACTGTGGACTTTAAAGCCGGAGAGTTAAAAAATGTGCTGGTGGTGCCGACTGGGGCGATCGTTCAACAAAATAATTCTCAGGGCGTATTTGTGGCCAAGGACAAAGGCGATTCAGTCTTCGTGCCGATTGTAGTTGGGACAACGGTGAATGACAAAACCGAGGTAAAGTCTGGCTTAACTGGAAACGAACACGTCTTACTCAGCTTTCCACCTGGAACTCGTAAGGTTTCTACACCTAATGGCAGATAAGTCTTTTTCTCATAATGAAAAAACGTTCTAATTTACAAACAACGAATCGTCCACGCCGTCCACGAAAGGGCAAAATCTCTTTCGGTGAAGTCCTGATCATGTCAGTCGAAACGCTTTTGGGCAACAAACTACGGACAGGTTTGACCATGTTGGGGGTGATTATTGGCATCTCCTCGGTAATTACGATTACCGCCGTTGGACAGGGTGTGCAGAAGTCAACGGAGTTACAAATCCAAGCCTTGGGAACAAACGTGATGGTAGTCACGGCGGGGGCAGCCAGAACAGGCGGCATCAGTCTAGGAGCAGGTTCAGCCAGTACACTGACGTGGGAAGATGCTAAGGCGATCGCTAAACAAGTTCCAGCCGCTAAATCGGTTTCGGCATTCTTACAACGCAATTCAATTCAGATCGTCAGAGGCAATACTAATATTGCCACCACCCTTGTAGGAACGGATTTGAACTACCCAACTATCAAAAACATTCATCCCCAAACGGGACTCTTTTTTAGTCAAGGAGATTTGGATGCTGGCCGCCCTGTGGCATTTCTTGGTTCCACTGTGCGCGATGAATTATTTAACACAAATGAATCCGTGATTGGGGCTGATTTACGGATTCGGGGCAAGCGCTACACCGTGGTAGGGGTAGCAGAATCCAAGGGAACGGCGGGTGGACAGGATCTTGACGATGTGATTTATATCCCCTTAACCAATATGTCTGCCCAAATTGTGGGTAATAACGCCTTAACGGGTGTCGCAATTAATGGATTCTGGTTAGAAGCGCTTGATGGCGATCAACTGAACTCGGCTCAATTTCAGGTGACAAATATTCTGCGTCTACGGCATGGCATTCATCCGTCAGCCGTCGATGATTTTCGGATTACCAATCTAGTTGATATTATCAGCACTTTCAGCAGCGTGATGGGTTCATTTACCTTGATGGTGGGTGCGATCGCAGGTATTTCTCTGATTGTCGGCGGCATTGGAATTGCCAACATCATGTTAGTTTCGGTGATGGAACGAACGCGAGAAATCGGCATTCGCAAAGCTGTAGGTGCAACCGGCACAGATATTTTAAGGCAGTTTTTGACTGAAGCGATCGTCATCTCCACAGTTGGCGGTGTGATTGGCGTGGGATTGGGCATTGGGTTCGCCTTTGCTGCTGCAACTGCGTTCAAATTTCCGTTTATTGTGCCTTTGTGGTCAATTGGGGCAGGGTTTAGCCTTTCTTTCATCGTTGGCATTCTAGCAGGTGGCATCCCAGCGCGTAATGCTGCCAAATTAGATCCGATTTCAGCACTACACAATGAGTAATCACTATGGCAAACATGATTTTAATGGAGGGCATCACGAAAACCTATCACTTGGGAGAATTGGATGTCCCCGTTCTGAAGGAAATTGATTTATCGATTGAAGATGGGGAATATGTGGCGATTATGGGGGCTTCGGGTTCAGGGAAATCAACACTGATGAACATCATCGGATGTCTGGATCGTCCTACGAGTGGACAATATATCTTAGACGGTAGAGATTTGACGACTCTGGATGACGATGAACTTGCAGATATCCGCAATCAATATATTGGTTTCGTGTTTCAACAATTCAATTTGTTGCCTCGGTTGACGGCACTAGAAAATGTCATGCTACCGATGATTTATGCAGATGTATCCCGATCAGAACGAATACAATCCGCGACTGTAGCCCTAGAAAAGATTGGGTTGGGCGATCGCTTAACAAACCGCCCTAGCCAACTTTCAGGAGGACAGCAACAGCGAGTGGCGATTGCTCGCGCACTGGTGAATCATCCTGCCTTAGTGTTGGCGGATGAACCAACGGGGGCTTTAGATTCTAAAACTTCTCACGAAATTATGAATTTGCTGACGGAATTAAATCAACAAGGAACTACGATCGCGATTGTCACCCATGATGCAACCGTAGCAGCTCAGACAAAGCGGGTAATTCAGATGCAGGATGGGGTGATTGTTGAGAGAGCGATTGCGGCTTTGGGTTAAAGCTTGGAACATTGAGGCAACAGCGAGTAGACTTTGGTTTTGACTAACTGTTACACACGAAGCATTTGTAACAGTTGTCAACGAACAGAAATTGTTTGCCACTCTTGGATCGCTGTGGATGGGATTTGTAACTTGATCCCTGAACCAGTTACCATCGGCAAAGTTAACTCAAGAGGAATTTCTGACCGCAACTGCGGTAGGATAGCCTGAATGTCATATTCTCCAACATTTGCTAGGGGTGGTGTGTCCTGAGAAATTTCGCTAGAAACATCCTTGGCGATCAGAGTTTGTCCCAAAGATGTTGTCAGCGTGAGAGGTTGAGTGTAGGCTGTTGACTTTGTGCCTTTTTGGAGGGTAAAAGTTCATGCAGTTTCTGTGTCGTTAGTGTTGGCTGAAAATAAAGTTTTTCTCTTTGAGAGCATAGATTGTCCAAAAACTTCAGAGAGCCATTCTTCAACATCTGTAAAACTAATGTTTTCCAGTGCATTTTTAATAACGGAGGTTGTTAAATTCATGGTAGATAAACAAATAGTTAATAACATCTGCCCCATCTCTTTAATTGGACAACGTGCAGAAAATTGCTTATATTTTCCAAACAACGATTCAATTACATCAGAAGTAGCTAAAAAAGTTTCTTTATCCTTGATTTGCAAACACTGATTAGTCACGTAATCAAATATTTGCTGTTGGAAATCTTGGAGCGAACTGTTAACAAATTCAAATTTATTTTGCTGAAAATATTCCAGGGATTGAGAATTAAGTCCTAATTGTTTTAATTGGGTTTCTAGACTGCGCGTCATTGCCACCATTTGATTCCAGTGAATCAGGTCTGCTTCATAATCAGCTAACCATCCCAATTTCTCTATTATTTTTGGATAAATCAGCTTATGTTCAATATCTGGCATTAATTTAATCAGAGTTTCTGCTGGAGAGTTTAATAGCTTAATCGCCCAATTAGTTAATCTTTCAACATTGAAGTAACGACATTGAGAACGTTGAGATGGAGGAGACAAAAAAGATAATTCTGTTTGCTGGAGTCTTTGCCTGCATGTATTGCATTTTTGCATAAATGACTGATATCTATCATCTGCATCTAACCTGTATTTTAAAAGTAAAGCCATTGCATGAGTGACATCATGAGTGTAAATGATTCCTGGATAATTTTCTTTATATAGCTTGATTCCACGAGCCAGGTCATTACTATGATCTGCAACTATTTGTACTGGTACGCCAACTCTTTCAGTGATTTTATTTAGCTGATGAAGAATCATTTCTCCTTTTGTCGAACCCATAATTTCTAATCCTAATAATTCGACATCCTCATGTGATAATGCTCGTCCTTTTGCAACTACTTGTTCACTAAAATACTTTTGTGAGATTCCTAGTATAACTAAAGCTTTTTGCTTTCCTAATTCCAGTGTAAAATCAACAATAAATATCCAATCATCCCGATACTCTTTTTTTCTTGTCAATTCATATATCCCCATCCTTCCTAACCATTTTCTTATACAAGTAAAGCTTGGGGTTATATTTGACTCAGATTTAAATAACTCGAATACTTTTTCTGTCGCTCTAAAACTGATACCACAGTCAATTAAAAGTTCTAAAGCTTGTTGAATTGTCTGAGCATCATAAGTATGTCCCTTAATACTTAATTCCTCACTATATTTTTTCTCGTCTAAGTTGTTCTCCTCGCTAGCAATTTCTTCTTTTTTTCACCGACTTCTCCTCCCATTCCCTGCTCTTTTATCTGTGATTCTGCTGCCAGCGCACGCTGTTTCCAATGCTCTCGTGATGCAGTTAAATCTCGGACTTTTATTTCTAACGTCCTGACTTTCTTTTGTTTTTCTAAGGCTTTTTCTCTCCAGCTATCTCGACCTTTATGAAACAACCGTGCTAATCTACTGACTGGGCTTTTAAACTCTTGCATTTACTTTGGCTTTTCTCGACTCTAGCAACATCATTATTGCATGAAATAATTTTGCCTTAAAACCAACAAAGTCAACAGCCTAGGTTGAGTGTGATCTAATTCCATCGCACCAGGAAAGCCCACTAGTCGCAGGGAGATAATAGCACTACCATCGGGATGGATGCGCTTGAAGGCGATCGCCTGCCAGGATTTTCCAGTCTGATCTCGCAGGTTTTGCCGAGATTGGTAGAGCATTTGCCCTGGAGATTCTTCAATTTGCGCTACAGCAGCAAAAGCGGGTAATGGACTCCAGACAAGCAGTGAAACGCAGATTAAAGCAGCCAGCAGGCGGCGAATTTTAAAACCGTTGAAGCAGATAGATTTCATGACAAAAGTCCTCACCAAGTTAAAATTCGGGAACGGAGTAATTATTTTTGTGCATTACCTGGACGCGATCGCCTCTTTTGCGTTTTTCCAACCGACAAAGCTAGGTGGGAAACCTTGCACATTCTCATAGCCTAATAGGTGCAGTGTCATTACTCCCATTGCCGAGCGATAACCGGAAGAACAGTACAACACCACGGGGCGAGTGCGTGGAATTTGATTCAGATTGTGCGACAGGGTTCTTAGGGGAATGTTAATTGCGTTAGGTATATGTCCAGACCGATACTCAGAGACTTCTCGCACATCTACTAACATGGGTTGAGACTTCTTTAACAGGCTTTTCAATTCTTCGACACTGGCGATCGTGTAATAGCCTACTGGAATCGACGTGAGAAAGCGATCGACTCCCGATTCTAGATTGCGGGATTCAGGCAGAGTTTGCA
>NZ_JBDNJQ010000145.1:0-22025 GCF_051172895.1 Nostoc sp. CALU 1950
GTGCCGAACCTCCGGGTAAGGCGAATTGGACATCACCCCTTGTACCACCGCCAACACTAGTTCTAGGTGCTGAACCTCCGGGTAAGGCGAATTGGACTTGTCCGCGAACGCCACCGCCAACGCTGGTTTTGGGGGCTGCATCTTTGGGCAGTTTAAATTCCACACTAATGAGAACTTGATTGGTAACGGTTGGATTCTCTTGAGGGAGAAGGCTTGCTAATGTAGAATTGCCTGTCAAAACTACTAATGTGCCGTTAATAGTTAAAAATAAAAATATTTTAGAATTAAACTTAAGCATTTTCACCTCTTCTGCTACGTTTACAACCAATTACCGACAAGAACGAAAGAAGACCAAAAATAAGGATGTTTGTATAAAGGATTAGCCATAATTTTGATTTGTGCCTGTTGTAATGCCTCAGCTTTGTTTAGTTTTGGATTACTCAATTGGTGATAAAATTCTTTCATCAAAGAGGAAGTAGACTCATCACTTACTGACCATAAACTAGCAAGAGTACTTTTAGCACCAGAACGCAAAGCAAATCCAGCTAAACCTAATGTTGCACGATTATCACCTACGGCTGTTTGACAAGCACTCATCACTAATAATTCAATCGGTTCTACGTTTGTTTTATTTCTGTTTTTAAACAACAGATCAAAATCTTGAATGGAAATGCGATCGCCCCAGGTCAACAAAAAGGTTTCTTCTGGGTTGGAACTGAATTGACCGTGAGTAGCAAGGTGAACTATGGGGAAAGATTTATTAGCGATCGCCGTTTTTAAAGCGTCTCTGCTAAACTTCTTATCTAGCAACACTTGGGAATTAACTTCTGTCGTAACTTCTTTAATTTCTTCTGTAACTCCAGGTAGGGGATTGAAGCCTTGGCGTGCTTCCGTTAATCCAGCCGCTAACACGCTCAATTTTTGGCGTTGCAGTCCTTGAGGAAATAGTTGTAATCCAGGACTGAGAACAACACTATAATTTTCGATTAAATACTGTTTGCCATCATACAGAACAGCCATTGGCAAGTTTCGCAATAAACTATCTGGAATGAAAACTAAAGTTTTGATATTACTTTTCTGGAGTGTTGCTTGAGCCGGTGCAACCAGCCAGTTATAAATTTCTTGGGAGAGTCGCAAACGCTCCTTACTCGAATAACCAGGGGATAGGGAAGAATAAAGTTGTTTTAAGGTAGCTTCTATTTGCTGTTTTGGTAGTTGGGTGCTGTAGTGACGCAGAGGTTGATTAGGAACTGAAAGAATGACTTCCAGGCGATCGCTTAAAATAATTGGATAAATAACGGCTGCGTGCAAGTCAATTTTTTCTAAAACTACAGGATTGCTATTATCTAAGCAAGCATCCCGAAAAAAGTTATCCAATTCCGCTAGTTGCAAAGCTTCCATCACTTGCAGAGATTGTTTAAGGTTGCTTTGATTATCTTTTTGCAACAACAAGCTGACGTAATCTCGATAAATCGGTTCAACACTTTCTTTAAAATTAAACTGTACATCCCTGTTAATTGCCACTAAATCACTACGTAGTGATTGCAAGTTATTAAAAGCAATCTCATAAGCAGGGATCGCGCTATTACTATCTCCTTGTTCTTTAGCAATTGCACCCACCTGTCCCGCCGCACGAGCTACTAAATCTGGAGCATTTATTTCTTGAGCTATTGTTAATGCTTGTTGTGTCAAAGTTGCCGCATCTGCCAACTGGTTATTTTCTTGGTAGAGTTTACCTAGTTGGTTAAGTGAATAAGCTTCGGCTCTCGGATCTTTGATTTCTTTAGCTTGTTGAATAGCTGTTGCTAGCAAGTGGGAAATTTTGACAGCGTTGGTTTCCAAAACGGCTTTTTTACCATCTCCTGCTGGCTTTAAATCCATCAGACTTTCTGCAAAGTTAATTTTGGCGTAAATAGCTGGACGACTAGGAGGAAGTAGAGCAAAATTAGTTTCAATTTCTGGAATTAATGCTTGTGCTGATTCCCCGTTTTGTACTTTAACTAACAAGCTTAATTGATTTAATTGTGCTTCTAATTTAGCCTGTGGTTCTGAAGCTAAATTAACTGCTTGTTGGTAGTATGTCCAAGCAACATCATATTCTTGTAAGTCTCTGGCAACATTGCCAATACTAAATAAAACTGCACTCACATCAGTTGGAGAGTTGAATTGTTTACTAATTTCCCAACTTTTATCGAGAATTATTTTAGATTGTTTTAAATCACCAACAGTTTGCAAAGCAATGCCTAAACTTCTCAATCCTTGAGCCTTTAAGAGACTGTCAGGTTGATTTTGCAATTCTGTCACTAGTTCTTCTAACAAAGTTTTGGCGCGGCGATATTGTCCTAGTGTTTGCAAACCTTGCGCCTGATTAATTTGGCTGATGAGTTTACCTGTTTTATCACCTGTGCGCTCATAAGTGACTGCTGCTTGTTTCCAAGTATCTATAGCCGTATAAGTTTGTCCTTGCAGAAGTTGAAGAGTTCCTTGTGTATTTAATGCTTGTGCTAATAGTAAACTACTTTTAGTATCGGGATTTTTTAAGTTTTTAATAATATTAATACTTTCAGCGATCGCAGTATGTGCTTGGGAGATTTTGCCTAAATCTTTATATGCCAATCCTAAATAATTAAGCACTTGGACTTGGCTAATAGTTTCGTTTTGTGATTGATAAAACTTTAGTGCATTTTCCCAGACTCTAGCTGCTTCTGTGTATTGTCCAGATTGATAGTATTTTTTTCCTTGCTGTAATAATTCTGAAGAGTTTGGTAGTTGTTTCACTACCTGCTCTGAACCTAATAATATAGGTTTATTAGCAACAGCAGGAATGTTCTTGATGATTAATAACAGACTTAATATTATGCAAGCAAAAAAAAGCCATAAAACATTATTTTTCTGGTTTGAAAATAACCAAAATAGTTTTTTGTTTAAATTATTGTACCTCTTTGCCCTGGATAGTTTTTTCAAATTAATCCTATTTTTTACATAAAATAATCTATTTAGTTATCCTACAAGGATAAATTATTAATTTTTGAAAGTTTATAAATCGCTACAATTAGGATGCTTTTGAGATAAACTCTCTTGAGGTAAAGATGCTATTAATTCTATTTGTCCTTGGGCATTAATTCTCAAGCTTGTGGCTTCGACAATTTGTTGTCTTATTGGAGGAATTGTAGAAGAACTATTTACTTGATTACTGTTTTGTGTTTGTGCAGTTATAAAATCTCGCGTATCTGACAAAATAGTTTGACCACGAATGGTTGCTGTAGGGTCTGCTGGTAAACCTCCCCTACCTGTGATAGTAAAAGAATTACCTTCTGTGGATGCACAACTAGGAGTAACTATTTTATTATTGCGATCGCTCTCTGGGTTTGGTACTCCTATCAAAGCCGAACTTGGAGCTGCATTCGGTTTATTAATTGATTCAAGGCTAGAAAAATCTAACACAGGACTAGGAATTTCCGGTGGAGGACTAGGAACTTCTGGTGGAGGATTGGGGACTTCCGGTGGAGGACTGGGAACTTCTGGTGGAGGACTAGGAACTTCTGGTGGAGGACTAGGAACTTCTGGTGGAGGACTAGGAACTTCTGGTGGAGGACTAGGAACTTCCGGTGGAGGACTGGGAACTTCTGGTGGAGGGCTAGGAACTTCTACTTTTTTGGCGCTAGAAGTAATATTACTGAAGGGGGTGAGTGTATCAGCAAACCCGATTCCTTGAATATCTCTGGTAGTAATATTAATATTGCCACCACTACCTAAGAATGCATTGGCTGTAATATCACTGTTTTCTTCGGGAACAGCAAACAGTAAATCTGTGTTGATAGTGATGTTAGCACCATTTCCACCTGTAGTTTCATTACCTGCGATCGCCAAAATACTACTTCCACGGCGTAATGATAACGAATCTGTTAACTGGAGATTAATATTACCGCCTTCAGTGCTGACTGTTTTTGTGGAAATTAGAGCTTGATTATCAAGGGTTAATTGGTTTCCTTGGATCTCAATGTTGCCACCAATCCCACTACCTTGGCTAACGGTGGAAATAGCAGCACCATCCCGAATCTCAACAAGTTGGGAATCGACGAAGATATTACCGTTGTTACCGCTAGAACCTAAACTTGTATTAGCAAATAAACCCGTATTTGCACCAGACAAGAGAACTCTGTCTGTAGCTTTGATTACTATATTGCCAACATTTCCTAAACCTTCTGTTCGAGAAAATATCTGACTATTATTAGTAGCAACAAAGGAGCTAGTATTAATTTCTATATCACCAGCTTTCCCTGCACCTACACTCTGGCTTCCTATATTTGAGTTATTTAATAAAATTGAATCAGCATTAATAATGATATTACTAGCATTATTACCATTACTTATGGTGAATAATTTAGCTTGGTTAGCTTCTAAAGAATTAGTAGTAATGATCAGCTTTCCATCTGTCCTTGTTATACTTCTACCCAAAGAAATCAATGGTGCGTTTAGCGTAACATCACCGCCTTGTCCAGCACCAAAGGAAAAACTGCCAATCAATGATTCTCTAAGTGGGGCTTGTTCTTGAATAATTGCAGATTTACTCTTGAGAGTAATGTTACCTCCAACTGTGCCAAAAGAAAGAATCTGTGATGCTGGTCGTATGACAATATCATCCTGAGCTAAAAGTGTGATATCTCCACCAGGTTTTAAAAATGGAAATGTAGAATAATCAATTCCCAAACTCGTCAGAAATTGGGGAGTAATAATTTTCCCCCGTGAATCAATGATAATGTTTCCTGTCTTTGCACCCCTACCAAATGTGCTTAGTGCAAAGTTAACTCTAATATCACCCGATAGAGAAGGATTAGGTTGATACTGATTGGTTAAAAAAACCAGTCCTCCCGAATTGATAATTTGATTGATAGTGATATCTGCGCTTGTTGGTTTACCATCTGTGCTAGGAGTAGGTGAAAAAGCATTGATTACTCCTTTGATTCCAGTTGGCTGAAAATTAGTAGTTCCCGCTCTAATATCAATAGTAGGTTGAGCGCTGCCATTAATGATAACCTGCGTTAATCCATCGGAAAGAGTAACGGTTTCATTAATAAAGTTAGTTGTATCGGGACGGTTAACATTAATACTATTAATATTTACACTTCCACCTGCAAAAATGTGAATGGAAGCTCCTGTATAACTATTAAAACTAACATCTCCACTTGAACGAATAATTGGGTCGTTAAAGCTAAATAAATCTCCTTCTTGCCCGTTAATTTGTTCGAGGCTAAAATTACCACCACTAAAAAATTGAGTGTCCCCAATAATCGGATTGGCTGAACGTAAAACCATATTTTCACCAGAAAAGAAGCCACTGGAGGGATCGTTTAAGGCAAAGATATCTATCTTATTTCCTTCTGCTAACAGTTGCTGTTTAGCTGAGGCAATAAAAGGGTAATTTAGGTTGTCCCGCACTTTTAGAGTATTACTAGCTTGCAAGGTTAAATTACTACCTGCTTGCAATTGCCCTTGTAAGTCAAGATTTGTACCAACTAAAGTCAAGTTTTGTCCAACTGATAAATTCCCACTGTTAGCGATCGCACCTTGGGGTGCTAACCAACTCTCTAACCCCAGAGGAACATTGACAGTTAACAAGGGGGGTGCTTTAGGATCTTGAGTAGTAAATTGATAACCGTTTTGGAACAAAAGGGCGTTGCTGGTGCTAGCAAAGAAAGAACCAGAGATATCTAAACGCGCATTTGTACCGAAAATTATGCCGTTAGGATTAATTAAGTAAAGATTGGCATTTCCTAATACTCCGAGTCTACCGAAAATATTAGAAGCGTGGTTTCCTGTAACTCGACTCAGGATATTTTCGACTCCAGAAGGATTAGAAAAGTAAACCCGTTGCTGATTACCTACATTAAAATCTTGAAAACTGTGGAATAGGTTACTACCTCGAATTGCTCCGCCATCTATGCGATCAATGTTACCTTTGGTACTTTGAACATTAGGTGAAAGAACAGAGCGTTCGACTCCCAAACTTTCATCAGCAGCTATTTGAGCTACAGCAGTTGTTGTTGAACTCAGAATACAGGCGATCGCAGCACTGCTTGTTAAAATTTTCATCAGCATAGTAGCCCTATCAGTTTCCTCTGTTTCAGCAACACCTGAATTCTTCTTCCACTTAAGGTCAATAATTTTTAACTTTGATTAATTTACGTTTGGGTAGATATACACATTCCAGCCCATTCATACCTAAAACTCCGATCGCCGGACTAGGTTCGGGAACACTGGTGGACACAACAGATGTTACTAAATTGACATTGATAAAAGTATTTGTATCGTATGACAATCCTTGCAAATTAACCGAGTACCGTGGGTTGAAATCCCCCGGTTCAATAACCGACAAGTTTTGGGTCGGGGTCTAAATCCCCAGACGCTCGTTCGATCTTGGCGTGCCGTAGGCAAGACTCGCTATCACAAAACTTAATTACGAATTACTTAACACTGTATCACCAATCAATGAACTTGCTGCTGCTACTTCAAGTTTCATTCCAGCAGTTATAGTAATATCCGCAGATATCACTATGGTCAGAAATCTACTAAGTAAAGCTATTTTTTACCTAAAATTAAAGATTTTTGTAGGTAAATCTGATTATCCTTCAATTTAGTTAAAAATAGCATTATTAATAGAAAATTTACATAATTCTCCTTACTTCTTCATGAAAACTTTAATTTGATTGGTTTGATGTTGTGATTTATATGCCTAAAGAAACTGTTTAAACTTAAAAATTCTCCCTTTTTTAGGACTTTTTATTAAAAAAATCAAGATAATTAAGTGATATAATCATCAGCCAAGCGAATCATATTATCGCTACAACAACTTTAGTTACAATATTTAATTTTATGTGTGTCAAATTTAGAAGTACGATTAGTTTGGTTTAAGACCTTGGATAAACTACACAGGCAGGGTGCTTCTTTGATTTTCTATAGCAACAATATTATTTTATCAGCAATTACAAACAATAAATGTTGCATGGCAAATAGTGAAAGTTTTGCTAACAGTTTCAGAGAAAATGATTCATAGGTATTTATAAAAATATTACAATTATGAAATTGAATTTTACGAAACACATTGAAGATATCCAATTACTGCATGTAGAACGATATCTCCCAGAAAAAATAAGAACTTACATTGAAGAAAATTACTATGCCAAAGTTCAGCAGCAAGCAGAGTTAGATTATGCTGTTAGAGATGAAAATTTTCTAGCAAATCCCCTTCAGCACGTCGCACTTTATTCGGATCATGGTGTCGTTCATGTCAGAGATGTTGCTTGTAATATCTTAGCTGTGCTGGAAGCTATTCATGGAGTTCTCATTCCCAAAAGAGAGTCTCTATGGTTTGATTTTATGAAAGGTTATGGAATCATACTTGTCTATAACCATGATATGGGAATGCTTGATTTTTCGCCATTTGGCCGGGCGATGCACCCAGAATTTGTTACTCAAGAAGTATTTAGTTCTGCTTTTGATCAGGTAATTGATACGATTTGGACTGAAAATTGTGGCAATGTTTCTTGGCGTTTAATTAACTTAGCTGATAAAGGAGCATTGACAGAAGATCCTCAACTTGTGTTACGTGAAATGGTATCATTGGGGGTTGCTCATAGTAAAAGCAAAGTTCCTATTGAGGTATTGAATAATCCTCAACAATTCAGAGACTTAATGAGAAAAATTGCTGCGGTAAATTTGTATCACCTTTATCACCAACAACAAGTAACTAAAGCCGAAAATAAATTATCTCATGCAAAAAAATCTCTCCAACAACAGCTTAAAATTGAAAAATTAGAAATAGCTTTACAGCAAATTAAAGCTACTCAGGCAGAATTTCTTAAACAGGGAATTAGCCCTCATAACGAACGTATTCATAGATATTATACTGATTTTGAAAAACAGGCATTTTCCTGGCTGGTTTGCGAGCATCCAGAGGTACAAGCTTTAATTGCTGATGTGGGTGATACTATCCGTGCTTTGCGAGCAGCAGATGCTTTGCGACAGAGAGGTACAGTTTACAAAACATCAGGAGGTTATCAGATTTTTGTTGACCAAAATACAGCTAAGGCAATTTATGCTTTGCAAAAAGGCAGCGGTGAATTATTTTTATTAGAAGCAGCAAACCCTCTCAATGCTGGAGAAGCAAACATTGCCAGTAGTGAATTGACTGCTAACGGCGATATAAGAATATCTTTCAATCGAGGTTCATTTACTAACCAAGATGCTACACAACGGGCAGCTTACTATTTAGCTGTTGTAATTGACGATATTCAACGCGATATTATCGATACCTTTCATCGATCGCCTCATGACAATGATGTGATTAAGAAAAGTGAAAACATTGAAATTTTATTAGAAAATACTGACGACAACCTAGATTTTGCCGAAGCTGTCCAAGCAGAATTAAAAAAAATCGCGCCAGAAATAGGGTTGAAGAGTAGAGTTGTTCCCTCACTCAAAAATATTGACCCAGAAGAACGCGATCGCTATTTGAGTGCCAAAGAGCTAGATTGGTCACTGGAACAAAAACAAAAAATTCTATTGAGAGTTTCTCAATCGGGCCATAAAATTCACAATATTGATCCACACAAAGCTTTTACTGATGTGTACTTATCCAGCCTTGAAGCAGGTGAAACATTGATCCAAGCAGGATCGCCTCCTGGTTTTGTTTATATCCCTATGGGTATAGGACTCGTAAGTAACCCATTAGGCGGGTATCAACCCCAATGTGTAAAACCTTGGATTCCGTTAGGTAATATCCGGGTTATTCGTGGAGATCAGCAGGAAGCAACTATTACGGCTGAAGAGAAACTTGAACTTCTCATCATTCCTAAAGAGACTTACCTGAAATATTGGCACAGCACCTATAATGCAGAAGAATTTTCGCAACAAATCGTGCGTATTTACGCCGAAGATAATTTGCGAGAGTTAGAGCAGATTTTTAACATTCTCCGCCAAGTTGCCCTAATTGATAAAAACCTGGATGACACTGAAATTGACTTCATTCAACAAATACTGGATTCTTACCGAATTAAATATTCCACTGAAGAACTTCGAGAAAAGTTATTAACTGGTGAAGATAGCGATTTTGTTAGTTTACGGCAAAGCGTACTAGATTATCTCTCGTTAGAGCCGCCATATTTTCAGGTGGGAAGACTACGAGATTTATTGAATTTACTAGTAAAAGTTGACGAAAATATTTCAGCAGAAGAATCGCTGATTATGTCAGAGTTAAATAATTTACTGGATAGTTATCTAGCAGATGAAACCTTGCCAAAGCAGTACAAGATATTGATTATTCCCACTAATTCTGAGCAAAATGAGGGGATTAGAGCAATATTTCCGACTGCCCCCAAAGTTGAAAATCCTTGGGGAAAAGCTTATCTATGCGGTTCGTTTTACTCGAAAGAATACGCCAATATGATTTTGCAGAGATATCGCAATTTGAATTTCTACGCCATTCTAGAAGAAGAGGAATATTCAGCATGACAATCCTTCAAAATCAGCCCATACCAGTGATTATAGATACGGATGGTGGTGTTGATGATGCCTTGGCATTGATTATGGCATTGAACTCACCACAATTAGACCTGAAAGCAATTACAGTTTTAGCTGGTAATATTCATGTAGATCAAGCTGCAAATAATGTATTACGGGTACTAAGTATTGTTGCACCCAATACCTTACCAATTGTTGCTAAAGGCTGTGAAAAACCTTTGGTTAAACCGCCCTTTAATGCTGCGGGGATTCATGGTGCAGATGGGCTAGGCGAATTAGATCAATTTAAAGCCGCAGATGGTACAGCCAGCTATCCGCAATTAACCATCGAACCATCTACAGAAAATGCTATTGATGTCATTCTCTCAGCAGCCAAAGAGTACGGCGATCACCTGAATATTATTGCTTTAGGCCCACTAACGAATCTAGCAACGGCAATTCAAAAAGATGCTGCAACTATGAAACAAATAGGGCGGATTATCATCATGGGTGGGGCTGTCACCGTACCTGGAAATATTACGGCGGCGGCTGAATTTAACTTTTTTGTAGATCCTCATGCTGCTCAAATCGTCATGGAGTCAGGGATTCCTTTAACATTGGTGGGTTTAGATGTAGCCATGAAAGCCCCTCTCACCCGCCAAGTTGTGGAAGAAAATTTACAGCGTCGTCCTACAAAAGTTACCCAGTTTATTGCTGATTGTACCGGAATTTATATGGCTTTCTATCGTGATCATGAAGGTTTTCACGGCTGTTATTTACACGATCCTTTGGCAATGGCAGTTGCTATTGATCCGAGTTTAGTTACTACTGAATCACTTTATATGGTTGTGGAAACTGAAGGACGATTTACCACTGGTTTGTCGCTAGCAGATAGGCGCGATCGCCGAGATGATAAAAGCAATCCACCTAATGTAGAAGCCTGTTTAGATGTTGATACCAAAAGGTTTTTAAAGTTGTTTGATAAACTTGTCTGCTCATAAAGATATAAAAATATCGCTCGTTAATCATTAAATAATAATTCCGAAATAGCCAATTTCCCGATCTAATATCATTAATTGCCAGATGGTTGAGCAAAATTCCCTAAATACATCAAATAACGAAACATTACCGCTTCATGAACTGATGGCAAGAATTTTAGTTGCAGAGGAAACTTCCTCTCGGCAAATCTTACCTTTCATGGGAACCATGCAATGGCTTAACGATTACCTTACCCCTCAATCCTTTGCGGATTTTGTCAATGCAATTCTCCGGGGTATTGGACAAGCAATTTTTGTTAATAATCCCCTGAGTGGGCTATTAATTTTGGTTGCTATTTTGCTACAATCCCCTTGGATGGCACTAATGGCACTACTAGGCGTTATCGCTTCAACCTTAACGGCGATCGCCTTAAAAATCAACCCTGATGTTATTCGTAACGGGATCTTTGGCTTTCAAGGAACTCTCGTAGGTTTAGCTCTGGCAACCTTTGGCTCATTGGCTAATGGGAATGGGGCATGGAATCCTTTATGGGCGATCGCTGTAATTATTTTAGCAGCCCTCACCACAGTATTAATGGATACCTTCGGGGTATGGTTTACCACCCATTTCAAAGTATCTATCCTGGGTATTCCCTTTCACATTGTTACCCAAGTTTTTTTATATCTAGTATTACTGATTCCTCAACCCTACTTTCATTGGGGATTTGGCATCTTTTCTGTTTCTGCATCGGCATCTAAAACATTAGATTGGTTGAAGATTCTAGCATCTTTTCCTATTAGTTTTAGTCAAGTTTTCTTCGTTTCAAATCTGAATTTAGCTATCTTAGTTTTCCTAGCTGTAGCACTCTGTACACCCATCGGTGCAGGCGTTGGTTTACTAGGCTGTTTAGCTAGCGCGATCGCCGCTTTAGTTATGGGAATTGACCCAGAAAAAATTTACACTGGGTTTTGGGGATTTAACTCTGTACTGACAGCGATCGCCATTGGCGGAATGTTTTATGCACCTAATTTTCGTAGTATCCTCATTGCCGGATTTTCCGTCTTGATCTGCACTCTTTGTACCCAACTGCTAGGTCTTATATTCAATCCTTTGGGAATACCATTTTTAGCATTACCGTTTTGTCTAGTAACTATTGGTTGTTTTTTGGTAGTGCAGCATTCTCTCCCTTCTCTTGTCCCTGTCGCTCTTTATACTATTACTAGTCCAGAAGAACATCGTCTGCGCTACTTGACAGCCAAGGATGTAATTTCTAACTTTCGTCGGCAGCTAGAATCAGCTATACAAGGAACTCACCATCGTTTTTTGTTTCATACTGCTGATTCATCGCTTAAAGGCAATCTGCGTTATATCTTTGATGCCATCGATCAGGATCATAACGGGACACTATCAGTTCAAGAGTTCGTTACCCATTTACATAAAGCCAATGCAACTATATCTGAAGCAGAATTAGCGTATCTCTTTTCTAGAATGGATATTGACAACAGTGGTGAGATTGATTTTGAAGAATTTGGTGAACTCATGTTGCGACATCGCCGTTTGATGTCAAAGTATCAAGAATTTATCACCTATTTTCTGCCTATTGATACTGATGAAGATGAGTCTATCAGTATTGAAGAAATGAATGTTGCCTTATCCAGTGTTGGTGAATGCCCATTATCAAAAGATGAGATAATTTTTTTACAAACAAAAGCTGGAGGAAACCCTTTGAGTTGGCATCAGTTTATTGAAGTATTACTTCTGTGCTAATCGATACTGTGATTTCTGTTCTAGTTCCGCAGTTAAGCTTATAGGCTCTTGAGGCTATTCTCTATTCATAATTAACACTTGTATAAGTAGAACGAGGTGAAAAAACCAAACTATGTAAAGATAAATAAAAATGAGTAATTTTTATTTTAGTTTAGTTTTCAGTCTTTATTACCGAACAACCAATAACTGATAGGATTTCACAAAATTCTTCATAACTTATTTGTTTATCTCCGCTAGTATCGGCTAATTTCAACATTTCTTCGATTTGAATATCAGTAAAATTAGAATCTATATTACGGATACATAGTTTCAATTCCTCCAGAGTAATGTAACCAGAATTATCCGCATCAAAATTTTGGAATAATTCTAAAATTTTTGCTTCTGAATCTAATTGGTCGCATCATTAACTGTCATGATTCAGAAATGATTTTGGCATTAAGCAAAGTAAAAATTCTATCCAGTTCCAATATGCCTGCCAATTCAGCATCTTCTTCTGTTGTTAGCAATCCAGCTTTCTTTTTCTCAGACAATTCTTCGAGTCGAGACTGTAATTCTTCAGTAAATTTAAACAAATGTATGTCCCTAACTTTACTGAGTTTGATTCCAGAATCTACCCAGAATGAGGGTTGAACCATCATTTGAGTAATCATAAGCTGTATGTCTCGTTTAATTTAGCGGATTGGTGGTATTTTAACGACGAATCTTCGGTTGCCAAAGAAACTGTAGATAAATACTGGCAGCATAAAGACAAGGAGTACCATCATTATAAACGGCGATCGCTTCTTTAGGTAGCAAGAAGTAGGTTTGTTTAAAGTCATAAATGTCGAACTCAGCATCTTGGAATGAAACGTTTGCTGACAGTAGTAAACAGCACTTAGTACACGTCACCATAAAAAAGGTGCGAAAATCAAGCTACGAGCGCAAGGTCTATTTGGGTCGTAAAATTTGAATCTGGAATTTGGCACTTTGCGATAACTTTCAAGGTTGACTTTTCACTCCAACCAAAAGGATGTGCTTTCAGATTCCACTCAGAAATAAAAGCTTGTAAACGTTCACTCAAATCTTTTTTATCAGCAAAATCAGAGATTTTTAGACGTTTTCGTTGCAAAATACTAAACCACTGTTCCACTTGATTTACGCAACCAACTGTTTAGTACATCTTGCTGCTCACCAGTTATTTCAACCCGGATACTTGAGATACGTCCTTGCATGTCTGATTTTTATGCCACCCTACAAAAAATATTCTCCTTTATTTCCAACCCTTTTTTTCGGTGACGTGTACTTAGTACGCATTCCTCCTACACCAGAGGCGATCGCCTAAAAAATCCAATCAGCTTGCCTACCACTGAGAATTTCATCTAACTTCCCTTGCGCTTCCACTCTTCCAGCTTCCATCACAATAACCTGATCGGCACGATGTAAAACTGAACGCCGATGAGAAACTACCAGACAAGTTGGTGTCCATTTATTTTGCTCCCCTTGTTCGGCTCTACTTGCAAATATCCCTGACCATAGTGCCATTTCCGTCTCCACATCCAAAGCACTAGAAAGATCATCAAATACAAGTAGTTCTGGTTGACGAACCAACATCCGCGCCGCTGCAACACGCTGCAATTGTCCACCAGAAAGTCTAACTCCCTTTGAACCCACTAAAGTTTCCAGTTTTTCATCCATAGCTGTTAAATCTTGCTCAAACACAGCTATTTTTAGCGCTTTTTCAATTTCTGCATCATCCTTAGACAAACCTAACAGTATATTTTCTCTCAGGGTGTAGCTAAAAAGCTGGGGAATTTGAGGAGTATAAGCACTCCGAGGTGGAATAAAGAAACTAGCAGGGTCTTCAATGAGACACCCATTCCAGTAAATATCGCCTGCTTGCTTGGGTAATAACCCTAACAATACTCGCAGCAGCGTAGTTTTGCCAGAGCCGATGCGACCAGTAATCACAGTCAAACTACCACGCTGGATCTGCAAATTAATATCTGTAATTCCCCGCAGAGTATTCGGATAAATATACGTTAATTTAGATACTTTTAATGTTTGTAAGTGATCGGCGCTAGCTATGCCGTGACTGTAGGCATCGCTCTGATTTTCAAGTGGTTGTTCTAATGGAGGAAGTGGTTTTGTGCGATCGCCCAGGCCATTTAAATAAAGTTTCTTATGTGCTACTAAAGTATCAGCAGATACACCAGACAGCAGAGCAGTCATGCGTTCAAAGGAGACTTCCGTATACTTATACAACGCCATGAAACCGGCAAAGGAGTTAAAAAAGGCGGTGACAAAAGAGAGGTTATACACAAACAAGGCAAAGTCACCCACCGTCAGCTTTCCAACGTTATTTTGCATTAACTCGGCAGCAAGCAGCAGAATCAAACCTGTCCCCAAACTCACCATATTTTGAAATGTTGAATTGAGAATGGCATTGAATAGGCTGTCCTTAACCATCATTTGGCGGCGTTTATCGTTTAAAGAGCGAAAATAGCTCAGTACATCTTCTTCCGCACCGGCTACCTTAATGGCTTGCACAGAAGCAAACATCTCACCTAAAATGCCTGTAACCTCTTGGCTAGCCTGGCGGCTGGCTTGTCGATACCGTTTGATGCGGGTTTCTGTTTGCTGAACAATTGCTAGCATCCCAACTAAAGGTAGGAAGACAAATAGTGTCATTTTGACATTAATGCTAAGTAAAATTATTAAACTCAGAACTGCAAATATTGCTTCCCCCAGAACTTCGGATATCCCAGCCACACTGTTTTCTATTTGTTCAGCATCATCACGAAAATAATTAATTACTTCACCTAAAGATACAGTTTTTTTAGTTTCGCTACTAATAAGCATTGGTTGAGCAGTAGGATTATTTAAGAGCCGCTCTAACAAATTGCGTCGCAGCAAAGACCTCATGAGAAAACGGTGTTGAGTTTTGGTAATGCGTCCCGCAAATATAAACGCAATATGTCCCAAATTTAGAGTCAGCAACAATGCAATAAAAGCCAAAGGTGATAACCCAAATGCTGCTTTGCCTGTCAAGCTGTTAAAAAATTCCCGGATAATCAACCCAGTTAACGCAGGCAAACCCATAATTAAAATCCAGAAGCAGCTGTCAATGAAATACAGTTTCGGTTTGTAGCAAATCAATTGCCACAATAATTTCCAGCCTATTAGCTTTTTTGTTGCTGACATTATCTGTTACTCAATATTTATAAGAAGAACTCAAGAGTCAGAATTCAGCATGAATTCTGTACGAGTGGGTGACGAATATTGCTTAAAACCTAGCCCATAGTGGGCGAAAAAATTAAAATATTCTCACCTTAAAACTCTATCCCTTTATGGGCAGAGTATTCTGAATTCTGAATTCTGAATTCTGACTCCTGTTTTATACTAATAAGTCCGTTAAACCAGTCTTTAACAACTGGGCAAAACGTGAACTAGAATTTTTTATTAATTCTTCCCGCAGACCGTATTCCCTCACCTCACCTTTTTCTAAAATCAGAATTTGATCTGCCCTTTGTACTGTTGTCAGGCGGTGAGCAATAATGATGCTAGTACGCCCTATCAAGAGTTTGTCTACAGCCTTTTCAATTAATCTTTCTGTTGCCGGGTCAAGGCGTGAGGATGCTTCGTCTAGAATCACTAAACCAGGGTTTTTCAAAAAGACACGGGTAAATGCTAGCAACTGCGCCTGTCCCGCAGACAAGCCGCTACTGTCTGGCCCTAATTTTGTATCTAAGCCATTGGATAATGAGTGCAACCATTCAGATAAACCCAATACTTCCAACGTTTGATAAATGCTGTCATCGCTAATGTTCTGGTTAAAAAAAGTTAAGTTGTTGCGTACTGTGGTTTGAAATAGTTGTACATCCTGAGTTACTAACCCGACTCGCCCAGGTAAATCGGTCAAGGGAGTCTCATTAATAGGCACGCCTCCTAAGTGAATCGAGCCTGATTGGGGATCGTATAACCTTAGTAATAACCGCGCCAAAGTAGTCTTACCACTACCTGTACGTCCTAGTAAACCTAGTGTTTGACCTGGAGGCAAATGGAAAGAAATATTTTGCAGTATTAATTCTTGTTCACCATCTGTCTCTGTGGTGCGATCGTTGTAACTAAATGAGGCACTTTCAAAAGTCACAGAGAGTGCGCCACTAGGAAGGGTTTTTTTGCCATCCGCACTTAGATGGGATTTGACTTGAAATAAGTTTTGAATGCGGTAAATACTGGCTTGTGCCTGTTGAAGCTCCTCTAACTGATTGCGAATTTTCTCAATTGGTTCGTTCAGAAGAGTGGTGTAAGAAAATAAGAGGTATACAGTACCAATAGTAATTGCTTTTTGACTCCAAAGGTATACGCCTACTGTTAAAGCGGTAACGTTACCGAGAGTAAAGAAGCCGTTAGTTGTCCCCCAGAGGATGGTATCGGCGAAGCGTGCTTTGTGAAATATAGGCAACCAACGTCGCAAGATTGTGTAGAAGCGATACATGACATAGTTTTTAGCGCCATTAGTACGAATGTCTTCTATGCCAGTTAGTTGCTCACCCAGGAATCCGAAAAACTCCCCACTTACTTGTCGATAACTTCCCCAATGAGGAACAGCAATTGTACGCAGACGAATTAGAGTGGATAATGCTGTCAGGGCAAAAAATAAAATAGCCAAACCTGCTCGCCAATCTTCTGCAAACAGAACTACAATCACACCCAACATCATTAGTAAATTGCCCAAAATGTAAACGGTAAATTGGGAGAAAAACTCCGAAAGAGCCTGAACATCACCGTCTATTCGTTCAACCAACTCACCGGGTGTAGAGAATTTGTGAAAAGATAAATCTAGTTTCAGACAATGCTCAGTTAAGTCAGCACGCAAGGCATTAGTAGCTGTCCAAGCGACATTTTCACCATAGAATGTGGCAGTAATTGATATGACCTGAGTCACCAACGCCACACCAACGAATAGCAAGGCGGCTAAAAATAAGTCTTGTCTAGAACCACCAGCTACTGCTGTATCAATGAAGTAACGCAGAATTTGGGGATTGAGTAGTTGTAAACCGATGCTGACTAATAGTGCGATCGCAAACTTGCCAACACGTCTCTTTTGAGGTTTGAGATAATCTACAAGTAAATTCCAATATTGTTTTAAACTATTTTTCATAACGCCGCCAACTGTCACCAAGCAATATTCTAAATGCTGCAACTAAGTCCGAAATAGTTGGAAATTTTAGGCAAAGAAGTATTGTATCTAAAAATTATTTACATATCGATAGCTTGTGACTTAAAGTAAAAAATGGCCATTTTTTAAACTAAAAGCTTGCCGCAGTAGAGGCTGAAAGGATGATTATTAAGATTAATTTTGAATTATTTGTTGAATCTCATTAAAGAATAAGCTTGCCGCGAGTTCCACGCTAAATGTAGGCTTTGGGAGCATTTTTGTCAGGGCGATCGCATTCTCGTAGAACGGGTATTTGCTCACAAAACCAGTCAGGCTATAGGCTCGGCAAGCTTATACTTTAATTTTCGGCAATCTTTTCCTTTAAGTTACATTAACTCTTGCTCGATTTATGGTTCAAAATTTTTCCTACTTAGGATGGTTTTGAGTTAGATAAAGTTGTATTTAAGATTAAAGATAATGAAAAACTAAATTTGTGGTAAATTAATTTTCCCCTACTATCAAGGAGTAATAATGGTTTTAAGTGAATATCAACGTGCTGTAGGTGTATTTACTCATCGTCGAGATGCAGAACAGGCACTACATGAGTTGAGAGATTCTGGCTTGTTGATGGAAAAAGTATCTGTAGTTGTACAGAATGCAGACCGCAATCATGAGATTGCCAATGATGAAATAAAAGAGCGCACTGGTGATAAAGCTGACGAAGGCGCAACAGTAGGAGGGCTTTCAGGGGGCGCTGTTGGTGGATTGACTGGTTTATTAGTAGGTCTTGGGACTTTAGCAATCCCTGGAGTTGGGCCAATAATGCTAGCTGGCGCAGCTGCAACTGCTTTCGTTACAACCCTTGTCGGGGCAAGTATTGGTGCTGCTACTGGGACTTTCGCTGGTGCATTAGTTGGTTGGGGAATATCGGAAGAACAAGCTAAAGCATATAACGAGCGAGTAGAGCATGGACACTATTTCATAATCGTGGATTGTACACCTGCTGAAATTCCTAAAGTAGAAGCAATTCTACAACGTTGGGGTATAGAAGAGTTTGGCATTTACGAGTATTTCAACAATGAGCAGAGAACTACAAATTATCTGACCACGACAACTTCTGCGCCTGCCCTTCCTAATAAAAGCGGGATTTTACCGAAGTCTGCTGTCGCTTACTTTAATAACTTAGATAATGCTGAAGCGGCAATTAACGATATGTATACCGCCGGTTTTCCAACAAACCAGATTTCCTTAATTTGCAAAGACTTTTCTCAATTGATTGGGTCAACAGACGTTAATGTAAGTGAGCGTTTTGACGCTATGAGGCTCGGAATAGCAGATGAGTGGGCACGCTTTTACAACGAGCAAATTGAGCAAGGCAATTACATACTCATCGTTAGTGGCACAGACAATGAGCTTGAACAGGCTAGCTTAATTCTAGGCAGTTATGGGGTTCAAGAATGTCAAATTTATGACCCGATGTTAATTCGTTCTTGAAAACGATTACCAGAAAATTTAACAATTTTGTCAGAGCAAATAAAGCAACAGCAATACTTTCAAAATACTACAGTCTTGATATGTATGTATCTGTTACAGATTATAATTCCGCATAAATCCAACTATTTCAAGCGTGTCAGAAGAGGAAAATATGCTTTATCAAGTAGAGTAATTAATAATATTCCGCCCGTTTTCCGGGCGAATATATAACTAAGCAATTGTGCTAACTAAATTACTTCATCTAAATCTCCTCAGAAATTTAGATGAAGTAATTAATAGCCCTCGATAGTATAACCAGCAGATTGAACTATCTGTTTAATTGACTCTTCAGAAGCCGCAGCTTCTACAGTTACAGTTTTTGCATTAACGTCCACATCTATTTTGGCATCAGATTCCATAGTCTGAATAGATTTAGTTATATTCTTGGCACAGTCATCACCTTTAATATTTGTAACTTTTAATTTAATTGCCATTATTTACCTCTTTACATCTTGGATTTATCTTTAATAAATATAATAACGGTTGAGATAGTGAGTACACATCTTACTATGGTGATGTTTTTATATCCAGCTACTTTTACCCAACCTTCACAGCATATATATATCCAAAAAAGCAGCTATCTTATGGCAGATATTGAAACATTTTAGAAGAGTTAAATTTAGAGTCACTAGGATATCATCTAGATACTAGAAAACAGGGCATTAAACCCTGTTATTTAGTCACTATGCTTCCCCTCTCTACTCAGCTTCGTTGCTTTTAGGAAAGGGATTACCGTGATTTAATTGAAAATATTATAGAGTATCTAACTACCTATTTTTTTTGAGTTCGTGCATACTTCTCACGACCTTTGTTACTAAATTTCTGGGCGTAAATCTTACGCTTTCAGTCAATAGCTTATTTCTCATCCCAGGAACAACAACAGTTTTGTTTTTCATTAAGCCCCGATAACCAATATTCGCAACGGTTGCCGTATCCATCATTCTGTTAACGTTTGCAATCTTGGAATCTTCCATTGCAGCAGTTTGTTGAAATTCTGATGCTGTTGGCCCCGGACAAAGAACAGTCACGCTGACACCTGTGCCCTCTAATTCATTAGCGATCGCTTCGGAAAATGATAAAACATAAGCTTTTGTAGCGAAATAAACCGCCATTAAAGGCCCTGGTTGAAAAGCAGCCGCTGAGGCAACGTTCAAGATTTTTCCATAGTCTTGCTCGACCATATCCTTGAGGAATAACTTAGTTAAATGAGTCAAGCTGACCATATTTACCTGTAGCATTTTTAGTTCAAGATTGAGGTCTGTTTCACTAAATGCTCCGTAAGTACCAAAGCCAGCATTGTTAACCAGCACATCAATCTTGATCGATGCTTGCTGTAGTTCTGTGAAAATTTCTTCTGGCGATGTTGGTACAGATAAATCCTTAGTAAGAATTTTCACAAAAATGCCAAACTTTTGCGGGAATTCATTTATAATTTCGGTCAGCTTTTCTTCATTCTTATCGACTAACACAAGATTGTAACTATGACGAGCAAAAATCTGGGTTAATTGATAGCCTATTCCACTAGCCGCCCCTGTAATTAGAGCAGTTTTTTTTTGCCGAATTTCAGATGTTTTATTCATGTTGCGAAAATTACTAACGTGATAATTAATTTAAGCTTCATAAATTTAGCTACAGCAATATATAATGTTTGCTGTAGCTATTTTTATGGGGACAATAAATGATGCTATCCACCTGAAATTGAGTATGCTTCGATTAAGCATATTAGGCGCAAATATAAAAATCTGTATCTATATAAACAAGAGCAAAAATATTTAATCTCATCATCAATGCCACAGCATAATTCTGTTACTATAACTGACGTGCAAGCAGCACAAGAGCGAATTTTGGGAATTGCCCACCGCACGTCTGTGCTGACTTCTACAATTGTTAACGATCGCACCAATAGCCAAGTATTCTTTAAGTGCGAGAACTTTCAACGCACAGGGTCATTTAAATTTCGAGGTGCGTACAACGCCCTAGCCCAACTATCGGTAGCACAAAAGCAAACAGGCGTTCTCACCTATTCATCGGGAAATCATGCCCAAGCGATCGCCTTAGCTGGAAAAATCCTAAATATTCCCACCACCATTGTCATGCCTGATGATGCACCCATTGTTAAACAAACTGCTACTCGTGGCTATGGTGCAGAGATAATTTTATACAATCGCCAAGAAACAAACCGAGAAGAATTAGCCCAAAATTTAGCAGATGAGCGCTCTTTGACACTTATTCCCCCTTACGATCATCCCCATGTAGTCGCAGGACAAGGGACAACTGCTTTAGAACTGATCCAAGAAGTTGGTGAGTTGGACTTATTATTAGTGTGTTGTGGTGGTGGTGGATTACTTTCAGGATGTGCGATCGCAACCAAAGCACTTTTACCCAATTGTAAAGTCATCGGGGTAGAACCAGCCCTTGCCGACGATGCTACCCGCTCTTTTCACACCAAAACCCTGCAAACAGTCAAGAATCCTGATACCATCGCCGATGGTGCGCGGACTCCTAGCCTTGGTAGAATTACTTTTCCCTTAGTGCTGCATTATGTTGATGATATGGTGACGGTATCTGAAAAAGCGATTCTTCGCACCATGTTTTTCTTATGGGAACGCCTGAAAATTGTCGTTGAACCCACTGGAGTCCTCGCCGCAGCAGCTTTACTCGAAGGTGTGGTGACAGCACCAGAGGCGAGAGTTGGTGTCATCATCAGCGGTGGAAATGTAGATTTGGCGCAAGTTGGTAAATTGTTTTCTGTGGGATTGGATTGAAAAGTTAAATTCCCAATTGACCATATTAATATATTCAACGAGGAAGAGTATCATCTAAGCGAAGTTGAAGACGGGGCAAAAGCGGTGATTTTATTAATTGATTTAATCGATATTGCTGTTGAGTATAAGTGTCTTCAACTAGTTGACAGACAGTGAAAGTAGGTTGTTTAGGTTTACCAATAAATGCGACTCCACCCAATCCTCGATAATCTACAATCCAATATTCAGAAATGCCTAAAAGTGCATACTCTTCAACTTTGCGTGCATAGTCAGTTTCCCAGTTAGTACTACAGGGTAAGAGCATCTCAATTAGGCTTGACATAAGGGCTGAGAGGAATCTAATG